>JAIRTY010000622.1 GCA_031254715.1 Nocardiopsaceae bacterium
GTCCAGGCCTGCTACCCGGCCGAGGGCCGGGATGTGTTCTGGCGGCTGCGGCACGCCGCCCTGTTCGACGACGTGACCCGGCTGCGGGAGCTGCCGCTGGCGGGCGAGGCCGCGGTGGCCGCCGGCGCGCCGCCGTTCCGGCTGACGGCCAGGCGGCTGTCACACCGGGTGCCTGCCTTCGGGTATCAGCTGGCGGAGCCGGACGGGCGGCGCATGCTGCCGGACCGGCTGGCCGCCCACGGCGTGACCGGCCCGGACGTCGGCCGGCTGCTGCGGCAGGGCAGCCTCGGCACCGGCGGCCGCCGGGTCATGCTCAGCCAGGTCAGCGAACCGCGGCGGGGGCAGCGGTTCGCGTTCATCATGGACACCCGGCTGTGCGAGGCGGCGTTCGCGCTCGCCGAGGGCGCGGACATGCTCGTCTGCGAATCCACCTTCCTGCAGGCGCAGGCGGAGCTGGCAACCGAGTACGGCCACCTGACCGCGAGGCAGGCGGGCGAGCTCGCCGCCGCGGGCGGCGCCCGGCTGCTGGTGCTGACCCACTTCTCGCAGCGCTACGAGAAGGCGGGCGGGCAGCCGTTCGCCCGCGAGGCGGCGGAAACGTTCAGCGGCGAGATCGTGGCCGCCGCCGACCTGTCCGTGATCCCCGTCCCGCCGCGTTAGTTCTGGGATATAGGTATCCATACCGGCAGCCTCCGGACCGGGACCTGCCGGAACCCCATCCTCCGACCCCCAGGAGACCGCATGGCCCTCGACGACCGCCTCCGCGACGACGCCAGCGCGCTCGCGCCCGACCTGGCCCGGCTGCGGCACGACCTGCACGCCCATCCCGAGGTGGGCCTCGACCTGCCGGTCACGCAGCAGACCGTGCTGACCGAGCTGGACGGGCTCGGACTGGAGATCACGACCGGGCGGGGGCTCTCGTCGGTGACCGGGGTGCTGCGGGGCGGCCGCCCCGGCCCGGCGGTGCTGCTGCGCGGCGACATGGACGCGCTCCCGCTCACCGAGGCGACCGGGCTCAGCTTCGCCAGCACCGTGGCCGGCGCGATGCACGCCTGCGGACATGACCTCCACACCGCGATGCTGGTCGGGGCGGCCCGGCTGCTCGCGGCCCAGCGCGCGGAGCTGGCGGGCGACGTCGTGTTCATGTTCCAGCCGGGTGAGGAGGGCTGGGACGGGGCCGGGCACATGCTGGCCGAGGGCGTGCTGGAAGCCGCGGGCAAGCGGGTGTCGGCGGCGTATGGCATGCACGTCTCGGCTTCGCTGTACCGGCGGTCGGTGTTCACCACCCGGCCGGGCCCGCTGATGGCGGCCAGCTCCGGCATGTTCGTGACCGTGCGGGGCGAGGGCGGGCACGGTTCCGCCCCCCACCGCAGCCGCGACCCCATCACCGCGGCCGCGGAGATGGTGACAGCGCTGCAAACGCTGGTCACCAGGCGCTTCGACGTGTTCGACCCGGTGGTGGTGACGGTCGGCCAGTTTCACGCGGGCACGCGGCGCAACATCATCCCCGACGAGGCCCGCTTCGAGGCGACCATCCGCACCTTTTCCGAGCGGGCGCTGGACCAGATCCAGGAGGAGGCTCCTGCCCTATGCCGGCGGATCGGCGCCGCGTACGGCGTTGACGCCGACGTCCAGTACTCCGGCGAGTACCCGGCGACGGTCAACGACCCGGGGCACGCCCAGTTCGCCGCCGATGTCATCACCGACATCTTCGGCGCGGACCGGTACCAGACCATGGATCATCCCCTCACCGGATCCGAAGACTTCTCCCGGGTGCTCGAGGAGGTCCCCGGCTGTTATGTCTTCCTCGGCGCGCATACCGGTGACACCCATGAGGGGCGGCCGGACAACCACAGCTCCCGGGCCGAGTTCGACGATTCGGTACTGGCCGACGGCGCCCTGCTGCACGCCCAGCTCGCCGTCCGCGCCCTGCAGCGCGCGGGCGGCGCGGTGGGAGCGGCCTGACCGCCCGGGATCCGCACCCTTACTGTGGAACGGCTGGCTGCCGGGCCGGCGCCCGGCCAGCCAGGCGTGCCTGGCGTCCGGGATGCCCCGCAGATGTGCTCTGTCCCACTAATTACTGTTTTGCCAGGCAGAACCCTGATATATGTGATTATCCTCGGACGCAGAGCCTTGCCCGGCAAGGGTGACGGTGGCGGCAGGACGGGACAGCAAGGGTGGGGAGATAGTGGCCGGCCCAGTCAGCCTCCAGGAGTGGATCGTCGCGATCGCGGAGATCGGTACCGGCGTGCTCGTCGCGCTGATGCTGCGAACCGCGCTGCGCCGCCTCGCCAGCCGCGCCCCCGGGTCGCGGTGGGTGCGCGACGAATTGCTGCTCGCCCTCGGCTCGCTGCTGCCGTGGACCGCCGCCATCGCGGGCGTCTGGGCCGCCGCGCTGACCCTGCCGCTGAACAGCAGCTGGCGCAACGACGCTGATAACGGGCTGCTGGCGCTGACCGTGCTGACGGCGACGCTGATCGTGGCCCGGGTGGCCGGGGACACGGTGCGGGCGGGAGCCCAGGCCCGGTCCGGGATGGCAGGCTCGGCCACGATCTTCGTCAACATCACCCGGATCGTGGTGCTCGCCATCGGATTCCTGGTGCTGCTCGACGGCCTGGGAGTGGCGATCACGCCGCTGCTCACCGCGCTGGGCGTGGGAGGCCTGGCGGTGGCGCTGGCCCTGCAGGACACGCTGACCAACCTGTTCGCCGGGGTGCACATCCTGGCGGCCGGGAAGATCCAGCCGGGCGACTTCATCCAGCTCGACAACGGCATGCAGGGCCACGTCGTGGACACGAACTGGCGCAACACCACCATCCGCCAGCTCCCGAACAACCTGGTGATCGTGCCGAACTCGACGCTGGCCTCCTCGGTCGTCACCAACTACTACCGGCCCGAGGCAGAGGTCTCGGTGAGCGTGCAGGTGGGGGTGTCCTACGACAGCGACCTGGAGCACGTCGAGCGGGTGAGCTGCGAGGTCGGACGGGAGATCATGGAGGAGGTGGCCGGGGCCGTGCCCGGCTACCAGCCCTCGGTCCGGTACCAGGAGTTCGGCGAGTCGGGCGTCAACTTCTCGGTGAACCTGCGGGCCGCGCAGATCACCAACCAGTACGTGATCGTCCATGAGTTCATCAAGCTGCTGCATAGCCGGTTCCGGGACGAGGGGATAGAGATCCCCTACCAGGCGCTCAGCATCATGCCGTCCCCCGGCCCGGAGCCGCGCGTGATCGAGACCGCCGGCGCCAGCCGGTAATCCCGGCACGAGGCTGTGTCTCCCCAGCGATAGCCGTCCCTCGCTCCCCGGCGGTGGCCTGCGTCCTCGCCGGCCGCCTAACCCAGCGCGATGGCCACGATCCCGGCGGCCACCAGCACGGCCCCGGCCAGGCGGCGGGCCATGTCGCCCTCGGCCAGCAGCTTCCCGCCGAACAGCACCCCGATGATGACGCTCACCTCGCGGACCGGCGCCACCGCCGTGACCGAGGTGGTGGTCAGCGCGACCAGCACCAGGATGTAGGACAGCGGGATCAGCACGCCTGCGCCCAGCACCCGGCGCCGGTGCAGCCGCCAGGCGCTGGCGACCTCGGGCCGGCGCGCCCAGGCGAGCGGGCCGAGCAGCACCACCCCGCCCACGCCGGACGCCCATTCCTGCAGCAGCGGCGGCACGCCGAGCGCTTGCACGCTGTGCGCGTCCCAGAGCGTGTAGACCGCGATCAGCACGCCGATGGCAAGCCCGAATGCAATCCCCTGCCGTCCGTCCCTGCTACTCAGCATCCCCCGGTGGCCGCTGAGCGACAGCAGCCCGGCGCCGATCAGCCCGATCCCGGCCAGCCCCGGGCCGGACGGCCGGGCACCCTCGGCGGCGATGGCCGTGAGGCTGGCAAGCAGCGGGCCGGTGCCCCGGGCCAGCGGGTACAGCACCGACAGGTCGGCCCGCTGATAGCCGGCCTGCAGCAGCAGGAAGTACAGGGTGTGCAGGAGGCCGGTGCCCGCCAGGAACACCAGCTGGACCGGGCCGATATGGGGCCGGGCGAGGAACACGGCCACCGCCACCGCCGGCAGGTAGAGCACGGCGCCGGTCAGCGAGATCAGCCACACATAGGCGGCGCCGGACGAATCCGCGGCCTGCTTGGACAGCAGGTTCCAGGTGGCGTGGGTGACGGCGGCGGTCAGCACCAGGGCCAGGGCGACGGGGCTCAATCGGGCCTCCTCCAGGCGTCCCGCCGGTTAGCGGGCAGCGTTACGGAAGCCCTCGGGGCTTTTATCCCGTCAGGTGTGGGGCCGCCCTCCCCGGCACGCCGGATCAGTCAGCCCTGGCGCCGCTCGGTCCAGGCCGCCGCTGCCCTGATTCACGTCCCGGCGGGCGCGGCGCGGAACCCTAGGCGCAACCACGAGCTGGCTTCACTCTAACGCCACCTGCCGTTCACCGGCAGCACAGGCAGGCGACGTGACCCGCTGCCGGTGCTGTCCCGCTGACTGCCAGTGATCATCTGGGCACCTCGGCTAGGCGGCAGTCTGCTCCCGGCGCAGGGCGGATGCGGCCCGCACGGCGCGCGCGAGGGCGTTGCGGGTGAGGATGCCTGCCCGGGTGGACGGCAGCAGCAGCGCCGCGCCCGGCCGTGGACCCGCAGGACGCGGCCCTGCTCCTGACCATCCAGATCCACACCCGGCCAGAACAGTCGCACACCGGCGCGGTCGCGCGGGTGGTGGCCATCATCCTCGATGGGCTGGGACCCCGCTCCGAGGGCCGCTCACAGGGCTAGTCAGAGTGCTAGCCCGCCGTCGACCGGCACGACGGCGCCGGTCATGCCGCTGGCACCGGGACCGGCCAGGAACGCGAGCACCGCGGCGACCTCGGCGGGGCCCAGCAGCCGCGCCAGCGGCTGCTGGCCGGCGAACGACTGCGCTCCCGCGAGCCCGTACAGCCGGGCGCTCTCGGCCAGGATCGGGGTGGCCGTCGAGCCCGGGCTGACCGCGTTCGCGGTGATGCCGGTGCCGCCGAGCTCAGCGGCCAGCGCCCGGACGAACCCGGCCACGCCCGCCTTGGCGGCGCAGTACGCGGCCAGCATGGGCAGGCCCTTGGTGGCGGCGGCCGAGGCGACCGCGAGGAACCGGCCCTGCCGCGGCTCGGGGCGGCGCAGCAGCGCGGGCACCGCCGCCCGGGCCAGGTTCAGCACGCCGCCGAGGCTGACCTCCAGCACCGCCCGTTCCTGCTCGGGCGGCAGCTGCCAGGCGGGGACGCCACCCGCGATCACGCCCGCCACGGCGACCGCCGCGTCCAGGCCGCCCCACCGCCGCTCCGCCTCGGTGACCGCGGCGGCGAGCCCGGCCGGGTCACGGGCGTCGGCCACCACGGCGACCGCGCTGTCCCCGGCCGTCGCCACCACCTGGTCCAGCTCGGCGCGGGTACCGAGCGGATAAGGCAGGGCCGGGTCGTCGGCGCACCGGTCCACGGCTACCACCCGCCAGCCGGCCGCTGCCAGCGCTGCCACGGTGGCAGCGCCAATGCCCCTGGCCGCGCCGGTAACCACCGCGACCTGGGGTGCAGGCCGTGGCGGCCGGGCTCCCGTTCCGCTGTCTGTCATGCGTCAAGCCTGGCACCGGGCACCGCGGCAGGTCCGCCGTCCGCGCCCGGCGCGGGCCAGGCGGCCACGAACGCCGCCAGTTCCGCGAGCAGCCGCGCCAGCATCGCCTCGCCCTCGGCCCCTGACGCCCCGGCCGGGTCGCCGAGCACGCCGCTGGGGCGCACCGCTCGC
>JAIRTY010000632.1 GCA_031254715.1 Nocardiopsaceae bacterium
AGTGCGGCGGCGCGCACGGCAGCTCCGATCACGCGCCGATCGAGCCCGATTTCAATGAGCCGGGCTGCCTCTGGCGCCCGGAAGGGGCTGGTCGCGAGGTCGGCCCGGACGCGGGCGACTGCGGCGGCCACCGCTGGCGGCATGCCATCAGCTATCTGCCCGCTGACGATTCTTCCGTCGGACATGCGCATCGGCGGACGGATCAGTGCCTCGACTATGCGACGGTCGGGCAGGCTGAGGGCCTGCCGGGCGGTCTCCACTGGCAACCCAGGCTCGAGCGGATCGCGCGCGAGCCGGGCGGCAACAAGTTGCTCGAGGCGATTGCCCAGGTCGTCCCAGAATGCCGGATCAGCGAGCCAGTCTCCTATCATCGGTTCCTGATCAACTTGGCAGCCCGCAGCCACCAATTCGGACCGCCGGAGCACCCCATGCTGACGCAGAAAGAAGCCTGCCGTCGGCACGTCGCCTGCCTCGGCAAGCCGCCGCGCGCGCTCAGCCGCGCCGCCGTGGCGGCGCACCGGGGGCGGCGTCACATCAAGCACGCGGACACCAATCACCCTGCGGCTGCTATCTCGCATGAGTGCCCGCTCGCCTACATGCAGCGGTAGCGGCCGCGCGAGCGCGAGCCGCGCAGTTCCGGCATCCAGCATGCGGACCCGGGCCCGCACGCGAGCTGACCCTATGTGCAGATCGAGTTCCCGTGGCAGGACCGGGGAGCGAAGGCCGCGCAGCCGGACATCGATCGTCCGCGTCATCGTCCAGCGGCCGGGGGTGATGAGCGCCATGCCACGGGCGACGCGGTCGCGGTCCAGGCCGCGGAGGTTGAGCGCAACGCGCGCGACCGCAGGGACCTCGCGCATCTTGGTCTTGAGCGACTCCACCGCGCGCACCCTCGCCCGGCCGCCGACGGGAGCAAGTTCGAGCTCATCACCGGTGCGGATAGTGCCAGCGGACAGGGTTCCTGTCACCACAGTTCCGCTCCCCGTAATACTGAAGACCCGGTCGATCCACAGCCGGACCGGTCCATCCGTGGCTGGCTCTGGCAGCCGCGCAGCAAGCCGGTCCAGCGCCAGGCGCAGCGTGTCCACACCCGCACCGGTGTGCCCGCTCACGGCGATGCTCTCAACCGTCCCCAGGCTGGTCCGCTGGAGCTCGGCAGCGGCCTGTTGCGTCGCGAGGGCCGGGTCGGCGAGGTCAGCGCGGGTCACCACCAGCAGCCCGTGCCTGATGTTCAGGGCGTTCACCGCTGCAAGGTGCTCTGCTGATTGGGGCATCCACCCTTCGTCCGCGGCCACTACGAACATCACGGCAGGCACCGGGCCGAGCCCGGCGAGCATGTTCGTTACGAATCGTTCGTGGCCTGGTACGTCTACGAACGCCAGCTGGGTTCCGGTCCCTGGGGCTGTCCACGCGAATCCGAGGTCGATGGTCATCCCTCGCCGCCGTTCCTCTGCCCAGCGGTCCGGTTCCATCCCAGTTAGCGCCCGGACGATCGTGGACTTGCCGTGGTCCACGTGACCGGCCGTCGCTATTACATGCATCACGGCTTATAGCGGGATGTTGGTGTGCTTGCCGCGGGCGCAGGGCGCCTCCGCGATCGCTTGAGCGATCTTCATGCGAGTCTGGTCAGGGCTGATCACCTCGTCAACCACTCCTATTCCGATGGCGTTACCGATGCCGCCCACGCTCCGGTCGTGTTCCGCCGCGAGTTCCCGCTCAGTCTGCGACCGCAGCTCCGGGGAGATGCTCTGCAAGTGGCGCCGGTGCAGTATCCGGACGGCAGAAACGGCGTTCATGACCGCGATTTCCGCGCCTGGCCAGGCATAGACCTTGGTAGCGCCAAGGGCATGCGAATTCATGGCAACGTACGCGCCACCGTAGGCCTTCCGCGTGACCAGGGTCACCCGTGGCACGACGGCCTCGGCAAAGGCGTGCAGCAGTTTGGCCCCCCGCCGCACTACGCCCCCTGCCTCCTGAGTCAGACCCGGAAGGTAGCCGGGCACGTCAACCAGCACAACCAGAGGTATGCCAAAGGCATCGCACATGCGTACGAAGCGCGCGGCCTTCTCGGCCGTAGAGCAGTCCAGGCACCCAGCCAGGCGCAGGGGATTGTTCGCGATCACGCCGATAGTCCGGCCACCCAGCCTGCCCAGCGAGGTGACGACGTTGGGCCCCCACTTCGGCAGCAACTCCAGACCCGGCGCGTCTAAAAGGCAAGCGATGAGAGGCCGGACGTCATAGGCGCGGCGCGGCGAAACTGGCAGTAGCCCAGCGAAGCTGCGGGGTTCAACCAGCCCCAGCTCGATCGAGCCCTGGTTCCCCAGCAGGGCTGCCGCCTGGCGGGCCATTCGGCTCGCCGTGCGCCTGTCTGGGGTGACAATGTGCACGACGCCACTGCGGCGGGAGTGCATATCCGGCCCCCCGAGGCTGAGCGCGTCCACGTCCTCACCGGTCACCGAGCGGACCACATCCGGGCCGGTGACGAATATCCGCCCTTCCGGAGCGCAGATGACTATGTCCGTCAGCGCGGGGCCGTACGCTGCTCCGCCAGCGGCGGGGCCAAGAACCACGGAGATCTGCGGTATCTCCCCGGATGCCCGGGTCATGGCGGCGAATACGCTACCAACCCCCTGCAGGCTACGCACTCCCTCGGCCAGCCGTGCACCCCCTGAGTGCCATAGCCCGATGATGGGGCACCGGACGGCTAGGGCACGCTCATAGGCACGAACGATGAGTGCGCATCCCTGCTGGCCCATCGCTCCGCCCTTGACCGCGGGGTCGGAGGCGAAGACCACCGCCGGGATCCCGCTGACTGTGCCAATGGCCGCGAACGCGCCCTCGTCGCCGGGCGGCGACAAGGGCTCCAGTGTTGCGGCGGCGTCAACGAGTTCCCGCGCAAGGGCCGCTGGAGGGGGCATGCAGGTTGCGGGCACCGTGCTCACGTGGCTAGCGACGGCAGGGCGAGCAGGTCGAGTTGCCAGGCACGCACGACTGCCTCCGTCCGGGAGCGGGCTCCGAGTTTGCTGAGTATGTTCCGGAGGTGGAATTCCACGGTCTTGATTGAAACGTTGAGGGTGCCGGCGATTTCCCGGTTGCGTGCCCCGTTTGCGACATGCTCGAGGACTTCGAGTTCGCGCTCTGTCAGCTGCTCGATGAGTAAGTTGCCGCCCGGCGCGGACCAGACCTTGCCGTAACTGACCATGAAGCGCGCCTCCGGTAGATCGTTTACGGGCTTTCGGTGGTGCTCACCCGCTGCCTTCCGCCCACGGCAATGCACATCGGCTGCACAGCAGGCACCGCCTCAGGTGAAGCACGGCGCGCGCTCCGGGCGAACACTGTGATCACTGCAACGAGCACTCCCGCGCCGAGCAGCAGGTTCCGCCAGCCCCAGGCGAATCCGGCGGTTAGCAGGAGGGCAAGGTTGAAGATGGCAAGCACGAGGGCGGCGTGCATGAGTCCTGGTCTGACACGCAGGAATTGGCTCCCGGGCGTGGCCCGGCGGTAACTCAGCCAGGCCGCGATGAGGGCCAGGCTGATACTCAGCATGTAGCCGACATTGGCGGCCGCAAGCAGGGCCACCGGCACGTTGTTGGTGCGCCCGTGGTTCAGCGCGAAGACGATGATCAGGATGAGCGTATTGACAGCGAGGTCGAACCGGAGCGCGTTGCCCGGCGCCCCGTGCCGGTTGACCTTGCCCAGGAATCGCCATGCGTCGCCATTGCGTGCCAGCTGGTAGAGAGTACGAGATGAGCCGATCATCACCATGTTCACGCCCAGGAGCAGAGCTAGGACCAGGACAGCCACAACAAGACTTGTCATCCCGCCGGACGCGCGCTGCGTGAGTGGCCTGAGCGCAACCGCTGGATCTGCCTGTATCCGGATAGTGCCGAGCACCCCAACGAGGATCAGGGGAATCGCGCTGTAGACGACTATGATTACGGCCCCTATCCCCAGGAGCGTCTTGACCGCGTCCCGGGCGCCGCGACGGTACTCCGTTCCATAGGCGAGCGCCAGCTCGGAACCGTACGCACTCCAGCCGGCAAGAAACAGCCCGCCTGCGAAGGCGATCAGACCGTGACTGGACAGCCACCCGCCTGGTGGCGCGAGGGGTAGCAACCGGGCCGCCTGGAACTGCCCTCTGGCGAGAGCCGTTGCGATTAGGAGTCCGACCGGAACCGCGACGCACGCGATCAGCGCGACGTGAAGCCACGCACCGTGCCGCACACCGTAGTGATTGACCGTCACGCTCGCTCCGAGCACGGCAACGGCAAGCAGAACAACGGTCCAGGCAGGACTGCCGGGCAGGAGCACGTCATGGAGGTATGTCCCCACCAGCACCCCGTTGATGGCCAGCGCAGGGCTCCAGCCGAACCAGTAACTCCACTGCGCGGTAACGGCAAGCGCGCGGCTGTGCGGTGCCAGTGCTCTGCCAGCAAGAGTTCCAATCCCGCCGGTGATATGCGGCAGCGACGCGGCCAGGCTGGCAAAAGCGATCGCCATGAAGAAGCCGAGCACAGCTGACACGGTCCAGACCAGGACCGATGAATTCCCTGCCAGCCCGGCCACTGGCCCCATCGAGACCAGGATGAGAACCGGAACCCCTGACGTGATCGCGAGACCGAGCCTCATGCTGACGCCGAGCGAGCGTGGCCGGTTCCCCATCAGGTCGTCACGCTCCCGCCGGGGCCGGGACCGCAAGCCCGAGCGGCCAGGGCCGGATACCGCGCCGTTCCGCCAGGCCTGCCAGCTCGGTCGCGAGCTCGGTGGCAGCGGGCCCGACTGAGTGCTCTCTGATGCCCTCAACCGCGAACAGATAGGTCTCCGCCAGGCACGCCAGCGATGCTCTGCGGTCCGGGAGACGGAAATCGATCGTGCTGTGATACTGCGGAATCTGCACGAGCCCGCCCTGCACGACAGTGATATCCCTGGCCTGGAAGTCCGGGTAGCGGGCCGGTGGGACGTTGACTGGGTGCGCGAGATCTAGGACAACTGCACCCGGCCGCAGCACACCGGGTTCTAGCAGGGCCGAAGGGTCGCTGGTCAGGAGCAGTACAACGTCGGCCTGTGCGAGGTCCCGCAGATCCGCCGAGATCCGTGCGTGTGGTACAAGGTCGGGCAGGTGCTGCTCGATCCTGGCTACTGTCCGTCCGACAAGCAGGAGGTCCGTTCCGTCGGCGGCCAGCAGCCGGGACGCCGCAGAGCCGACGGACCCGTGGCAGCCCACCACAGCCACCCTGGCGACGCCGGCCAAGCCAATGGCTTCGGCGGCCTCGGCGACGTTTCTGCACGCGACCGCTGCGGTGAGGGCGTTGCCGGTGGTTAGTGTCAGTCCCTTGGGCAGCTCAGGCAGCAACGTCAAGCCTCCCCGGGTGGCGGGGGCCGTGAGCGCGCCGAGCCCGACGACCCTAGAGCCGCGCGCAGCCGCGAGCCGTACTGACTCAGCGATGAGCTGCCTGCCTTCTGGGCGCAGTATCCGCCCCGGCATGCGTACCACGATGGTCAAGTCGCCGGTGACCGTGCCCAGGCCGAACGTGACCTCCCCAATGATCGTCGGCGGCATCGAGCACATCTTGTCGCGGAACTCGTCTTCGTCGGCGCTGTGCTCTGCTATGAGCGCGCTGCCACCCACCTGATAGAGGTCCTGGACATCCCGGGGATGGACGATGAACGTGAACCAGGGCGGTCTACTGGTCAGGTAAGGCGGCATTTATGTGCGTGCTCCCCGTTCAGGAGCACCACGGGCGGCCGGAACTGATGCGGTGCATCCGTTCACCGCCCGCGGTGCCAGGCTGTCAGGAGTCCGGAAAAGGTCAGTGGGTACCTAGCATTGGGAGAAGGACCATCGCTCCCTCCAGGGCGAGGTTGATTGAGCCGCCGCCAAGATGCCGCGGCCAGTTGATCAGGAATGTTGTCTCGTATGCGACGTTCACGGACCGGCCCTCACGGAGCCCGACGAGGCTGTCCTCCAGACTGGAGGTGATACGGCCGTCTCAACCGCCGGATGCGCCCGCCCACAGGGAGCCTGGCAGGAAGTCGAGACAGCCGAGGGCTCGCCAGCCGGTCATCTCGGGCGTGACCTGACATTCGTCTGTCGCGACCGCACGTACCGGGCCCAGCAGGCTGAGGTCATGCTTTCCGCTCATGACCAGCTCGTGCATTCCCGGAAACACGGCGTGAACGCCGTAGCTAACCCGCAGGTAGCAGCGGGCGTAGTCGATCATGCCGATGTTCGACGTGGTGTTCTCCGGGTCGAGGGTTACCGAGACCGGACCCGAGTCGATGGATTCGGTCTGGCTCACCGGGAACGGGACGCTTTCCCTGGAGAGTCCGTACAGGCCGGCCACCCGGAAGATCACCCGTTCGGTGGGCTCGGCAGCCCTTCTTCGTCCCTCGATGTCTTCTGTGCTGATCTCCAGTTCAGCAGGGAACTGGGCTGATGCTGTCATGGAGTGACCTCCGGTTTCTTCTAGATCGCTAGCAGCCGCACCCGCAGCCGCCTGTGGTCTGCTGCACGACGAGGGGCTTACGGGCACTGTCCAGCCCTTCGCTGGGCGGAGATATGCCAGTTGTCTTCCTGGCGCACACGCCCGCGCTCGCAAATCCCAGGCGAAGCGCCGTGTCCAGCCCTCCCTGGGCGAGCACCTCCAGCAGGCCAGCGGCTGCGGCATCCTCGGCGGTGTACTCGCGATCGCGATAGATCACGATGTCGGTGAACCCGGCGGCCTGCAGATGACCCTGGTACTCGTCCTCGCTTAGGGCGCCTCCGATGCACGCGGCCCAGGCGGTAAGGCTTTCTTTGAGGGGAGCGGGCACGGGCTCGCGGGTGACGATGTCGGAAATGGCTAGGCGGCCACCGGGCCGCAGGACCCGGAATGCCTCGCTCATGGCCCTGCGCTTGTCCGGTGCCAGATTCACCACGCAGTTGCTGATGATCACGTCCACTGAATCGGACGGCAGGGGGATTGCTTCCAGGTCGCCCTTGAGGAAAATGACGTTGCCAGCCCCGGCCTTCGCGGCGCTGGCACGTGCGAGGGCCAACATGTCGTCCGAGGAGTCCAGGCCGAAAACAGTGCCGCCTGGCGACACGCGGGCAGCGGCGGCAAGGACGTCCATCCCCCCGCCCGAGCCAAGGTCCAGCACGGCCTCGCCCGGCTTCAGGTCCGCCCTGGCCAGCGGATTCCCGCAGCCCAGTGATGCCAGCAGGGCCTCAGCCGGCACGCCGCTCAGTTCGTCGTCCGAGTACATGGGAGCGGCACTTACCTCAGTCGGGAGTGCTGGAGCACAGCAGTCACCACCGGCCTGGGCTGTCAGTGCCTGTGCCCGCGCAGAGTAGTGACGCTTCACCTCTTCCTTGAGGCCTGTGCCGGTAGCGGCGGGTGCATGGCAGGAGCACCCAGCTTGCGCTGTCTCAGCGCGCCTGTAGCGGACCGGATTCAGCCTGGCCAGCGTCCGGGCGGAAACGCTCTTGGACCAGCATTCCCACAACACGGGCAGGTTGCGCCAGCGGAACTCAACCGGTGGCGCCGTGCCCGCTGCCGTTACCCGGCCCTGGCTTTCCCACTCCCCCGCCAGCGCCCGGCAGCCAGGGCAATTAATCTGGCATGCATCGCTGCAGTCGGGCTCGCAGACAAGCCGCCAGAACCACTTCATAGCCATGGGTCCTCCTGGGCGGATAACTAGATCAACGCGATGGCAATTAATCGCCCTCGAAAAACTTCATATCGTGCGCGACCACGGCAGTCAAGGGCGAAAATCTCAATCCATAATCCTGTCCTTATCATGGCTATCAGGAATTCCTGATAGCCAATCATTAGCCATGCGTTATTCATTCATTGGCAGCCGGGATGCGAGCGGCCGTGAGCCGCTGACGCGGCTCACCAGACCCGGACACGTGCCGGCGATCAGGACCGGTTCACTGGGCGCCGGTCCGGCTCCGCAGCTGGCTGAGGAGCCATGCGTACCCTCAGGGCGTGCCCCGCCCACCGGGGCAACCACCAGTTGGCGCGCCCGAACAAGCCCACCAGGGCCGGCACGAGCAGAGCCCGCAGAACGATGGCATCCAAGAGGATGCCGGCACCCAGACCTGTCGCGAGCACCTTCACGGTGACGATGGGCCCGGACGCCAGCGACGCAAAGGCCAGGACCAGCACGAGGGCAGCACTTGTGACCAGCCGGCCGGTTCTGCCCACGCCCTCGACGATGGCAGCGTCAGTTGACCCGGTGCGGTCGTAGGCCTCGCGCATCCTGGCCACGATGAACACTTCGTAGTCCATCGACAGCCCGTACAGGAAGGCGAACAACAGCAACGGCACGAAGACCTCTACGGCGCCCGTGGCGGGCACACCGAACACCCCCGAGCCATGGCCAAGCTGCCAGACCAGGACCACCACCCCGTATGCCGCGCCCACCGACAGCAGGTTGAGCAGCACTGCCTTCGCGGGCAGCAGGACCGACCGGAAAGCCCGGGCCAGCAGCAGGAAAGTAATCAGTGCGATGACGCCGAGCATCAGCGGGAAGTGACCGTAGACGGCGTGGGTGAAGTCGGCGTCCTCCGGCCCGATCCCACCGACTTGCACACCGCGCTGGCCGGCCACTGCTGCCCGGACAGCGGCGATTGCCTGCTTCCCGGCAGGGCTTCCGGTCTCACTGGCAGGCTGCACGTCGACGAGTGCCGTCCCTCCGCGCCGCCAGGAGGGCCCGGCCGGTGCCACCGCGTCGCGCACGCCGGGCACCTGGCGCAGCCGCGCAGCTAGCGAGACCGGATCTGTCCCCGGCGGCGCCAGCACCTCCATCGGCGTCAGCACACCGGTGCGGATCCCGGCCTGTTCTAGCCAGGTCAGGCCCTGGAAGGCCGGGCCTGACTTAGCTAGCGACCGTGCCTGGGGGGTCCCGAGCTGCAGGCTGGAAGCAGCGATGCCGAGCGGGATCATGACTGCCAGGGCCGCGGCAACGGCGGCCCACCGCCAGCGGATCACGCCGCGGGACCAGTTAGACCAGCCGCGTCCCGCCTGTACGTCCTTGCGGAGATGCGGCCAGTCCAGGCGTTGCCCGATGACGGCCAAGATGACCGGGAGCAGGCTCAGTGTCACCGCCACGCTAACAAGCGGGATCAGCATGCCCGCATAACCGAAGCTACGCAGCGCTGGCACCGGCAGGACGATCATGGACAGCAGGCCGATGGCGACGGTAGCGCCGCTGATCACCACCGAGCGACCGGCGCTCGCCATGGCTGATTCGACCGCCTGCGTACCGGTGAGGCCGCGAGCACGCTCCTCCCGCCACCGGGTCACCAGCAGCAGTGAGTAGTCGATGGCCACACCCAGCCCGATGAGCGCAACCAGATATTGCACATATGTGCTGACCTGGGTGAACTCAGTAAGCCCGTAGACGATCAGGAACGTGGTCAGGATTGAGGTGGCACCTACCAGCAGGGGCACAAGGGCGAGCAGGGACCCGAACACGAACGCCAGCACGACCAGGGCACCAAGCCCGCCCAGAAGCGTTTCGGTCAGGACGGCCGGACCCTGGGTGTGAGCGCCGAGTTCGAGTTCATCCAGCCCGGTCACCCGGACACCCCAACCCGGAGGGAGGCCGCCCGCAAGCGACGCAGTGATAGGCGGTCCCGGGTCCGGACCGCCCAGCACCGGCCGCGGCGGGGTAAACACAAGGCCGAAAGCCGTCCGCCCGTCGGCGGACACGAACCGCCGGTCACCTGTGTTCGCGAACGACACCACCCGCATCCCACGCTCACGAGTCAGTGCGCCGAACGCCTGAGCCAGCACCTGGCGGCCCGGCGGGCTGAGTGCGCTTTCGCCGGGCGGGAGCCGGAACACGGCGGCGAGTGCCTGCTGGAGCCCACCGTTGCCGTAAGAGCGCAGAATAGCGACGTTCGCCTCGTGACCCGGCTCTCCCGGGAGAGCGAACTCCTGTGAGAGCTTGCTGCCCACCTTCTCGCTGGCCAGGCCGCCAGCTAGCAGCGCTATCAGCCAGCAGCCCACGACGAGCCACTTGTGCGACAGAACCCAGCGTGACCAGAGCATCAACGGACTGTCTCCCCTTCACCCGGCTTACCGGGGCAATGCCGCGTGGATGGCGTCTGCCAGCTCATGCCTGGGCCGTCGCTAGCAGCGCCCACACGGCGATGCCGAGCGTCACTACGAGGAGGGCGGCGCGCAGCGCATTCAGCCGTGCGAACCGGTCGAAGATTCGGCTCAGCGCCTCCGCATCCCCGGCTGCGCGGCGCTGGGACATGTTGACCGGTGCGGCGAGCGCAGTCGAGCCCATGTGGGCGATCGAGCCGATGATCAGGGCGATCAGGGCGGCCGCCTGGGCACCCGAGGCGTGCTGCGCCAGCCCAACGGCGCCGGTCACAACGCTGAGGACAGCGGTACCAACCCCGAGGACCGGGTACCAGATCAGGCCGTTCCCGAGATCAGCGGCTCGGCTGTAGTCGGAGTACGCCACCGCGCCGATGGCGTTCCTGGCCGGCAGTTGCTTGATCGCCTGGTCGAGGGTTGCCCCGGTGAGCAGCCCATTGGCTAGGAGCGACGCGGTAACCAGCGCCATGGTGGTGCCAACCTGCATGCAGGCCTCCTCACTGCGGCTCTGGATCGGCAAAGGGTTGCATTGCTATAGGTAGAGTCGCTTACTATGGCGGAGCATAACGGAGCGGGTGCCGCATGGGTAGTAGCGCTACGTACCGGAGCCATCCGGTGCCTGCCGGCGGACAAGGCGCGATCACAGGGCAGGTGAGCTATGTAGACCGGGACTGCCGACTTCCCGTGCCTCGAGCCGAGGATCAGCGGAGGCGGACGGGAATCGAACCCGCCTGGCCGACAGAATCGGCCACGTCGGTTTTGAAGACCGCGGGGACCACCAGCTCCCTGACACCTCCATTCGCAGATCTTAGCCTGCTCACTTTCTAATTGCGATATGTTAAGGTATCAAATTTCGTGTTCAACGCATAAGGCCCGTCCTATGTATTGCGCAAAAGCAGGTAGACCATTAGGGTACCGCTCATGCCGATCAGCTTATGAAAGGACACGATCCCCACCTATAGAAAATGGATTTGGTCCAGACGCCAAACGCCTGGGCCGCATGCGCCAGCCATCTGTTATCCCGCACACCGGAGGTGGGCGCGTGAGAGGTTTCGCGCAACCCTTATGCACACCCCGAGAACCGTGGATATGAAGACAGGGGCGACCACGTATGGATCTCCGCAACTCAGATCGCCGCGAGTTCCGCATGGACCTGGAACGTCTCAGCGGCTACCGGTTTGCCTGCCAGGCCAGCGAGGATGGGGCACCTCATGGTGTGCCCTTCTATTCCGACGAGCCAGATCCCGTGGGCGCTGCCTCGGCGCCAGCCACCCCTGCCCTGCTCGGGGCCGCTGTCGGCCACTGCCTGTCCGCAAGCCTGCTGGAGTCCCTGCGCCATGCACACCTCGACGTCGATTCAATGACGGCGGAGGTCGTAAGCGTGGTGACGGCGAACCACGAGGGCCTGCCACGCATTGACCACGTCGATGTTGTGATCAGGCCAGTGCTCGCGAGGTTCGCGCCCCGTGCGCACCGGTGCGAGGAGATCTTCGAGCGTCATTGCACCGTGACGTCCTCGGTGCGGCAGGGCGTGGACATACGGGTCAGGGTCGACTGGAGCGTCAGCGGAGGCTCGAGCGCGAGCACGGCAGCCACGCAGGCGGGCTCTCCGGTGTCCGGCTGACGACCGCCGGAGTCCCTTGATGCTGGCATATGTTGCTGCCACGTGCGTGCTATGGGCTCTCAGCGGCGTCCTTGCCGTCAGCACTGGGTTTGCTCTGGCCGCCGGCGCAGGAGGCACGAGCCGGGCCTGGCGATGGCTGAGCAATGGCGGGATCACCCTGACCCGCGGGTTGCCTACCAGCCTGCTCGTGGTCGCAGCCGGGGTCATCAGCATCCGCATCCCGCCGCAGTCGTGGCTGCCGGATCCGTTCCCCGCCACGCCCAGCGCGTCCGGACCGGTGGCCTGGGCTGTCTTGCTCGCCCTGGCCCTTGGCTCAGCAGGGCACTTCGCAGTCATCTTCCAGACCGCGTACACCGCGCTCGGGCGGGCCCGGGTGGAACAGTCAATCGTCCTCGGGGCACCTCCCCTCCGGCGGCTTTCGCTGCTGAGCCGCGAGGCCGCAACAGCAGCAATTCCGCCGACAGCCGCCCGGCTCGTGCACCATCTGCACAACACGGCATTCGCCGCGCTGTTCCCGGTAGCCGACTTGTTCGGATGGATCGAGAATGGGGCGAACGAGACATTCAACATCACCCGCTTTGTGGTCGCGGGAGGCGCTGTATACGTGGCCCTGAGCGGGCTGATCTGGGCCGGGTTCAAAGCGATTGAACTGCGGCTGCGTCTGCCCCGTGCGAACGCGAAGGCACGAGGCAGACGCCTGGCACCTGCCCCCGATGGCGCACCATGATCACGGACCTGCTGATCGGGTTGCCCGCGCAGCGACCCGGCGGCGTAGCGCTCACCCTGATCATCGCCATCGGCTCGGCAGCCGGGGCGCTTCTCCTGGGAGTGGTCTATGCAGCAATCTGCGTCGGGGCACCCCGGCTCAGCCTCACGCTCCAAGCACCAATGGCGCTGCTCCGCGGCGTTCCGCTGCTGCTGCTGATCTTCGCTCTCGCCCAGCTGACATCCCTGCCGCTGGTAATGGCGGGCTATGTCGCGCTGCTGCTCTATTCGCTGTGCCATGTTGGCGAGACACTGCGCGGATACCTGGCCTCTTACCCTCCGGGGCTCCGCGACCAGTCCCGTGTCCTGGGCTTCGGATGGGCAAGAGAATGGGTCACGCTCCGCCTGCCATGGACACTGCGCAGTTCACTGGACGCTCTGGCCACCCACTGGATTTCCCTCCTCAAGGACTCCGGAGCACTCGCCGTGCTGGGGCTTGGGGAACTGACCACGGTGGCCAGTACCCTCAGCCAGAATGCCGACGTCCGCGACTGGGAATTGATCATCGGCCTGGCTGGCCTCTTCTACCTATCGGTCACCATAATCCTCATTCAGTCACTGAAGTTTCTGCGCCGCAGGCTCCCCCCACAGGAAGCGATGGTGATATGAAGACCCTCCTGGAACTGGCACGAGCTCGTGGAATTCAGCTTCTAGCGCCAGCACTGTTGTTAACACTCGCCGGATTGTCAGGCTGCAGCGCAGCGGCGAGTCAGTCAGCCTCACGACAGTCGCTCTTCACCACCATAAAGAGCCATGGGGTGCTGCGCGTAGGAGTCCGGCCAGACGATCCGCCGCATAGCTCCCTGAACGCGCAGGGGAAGCAGGCAGGATTCGATGTGGATATCGCCGCGGCGATCGCGAAGTCCTGGGGAGTCAAGCTGCAACTCGTCTCCGTCAATGAACTGACACGCATCAGCTACCTGCAGAACGGGCGAATCGACCTTGCTGTCACCAGCATCAGTAAGACCGTTCAACGGGCCGAGCAGATCGATTTCAGTGAGACATACTTCTACTCGGACCAGACAATCCTGGTACGCAAGGGAAAGTATCAGCACCTCTCCGATCTCGTAGGCAAGACCATTGCCGCCGACCGCGGCAGCAACGCGGGG
>JAIRTY010000678.1 GCA_031254715.1 Nocardiopsaceae bacterium
TGGTAGCGGGGGCAGGATTTGAACCTGCGACCTCTGGGTTATGAGCCCAGCGAGCTACCGAACTGCTCCACCCCGCGTCGGTGTGCCTTTACTTTACGGTCCGCCAGCCCGGCTCGCAAATCGCGGCCGCCGCCCCAGGTCGGACAACTGGCTCGCGCATCATGCCCCCGCGGCGACTGCCGGACGGGACAGCCAGAGCGCGTACCTGGCCGGCCACACCCCGCCGGGCGGCCGCGTCAGCAGGTGCTCGTCCTGCGTGGTGGCCAGGTTCAGCACCTGGCCGACCGGCGCCTGGTAAGGAGCAAGTTCCGACGCCAGCGAACCGAGCAGCACCGGCCGCCGCCCCGCCTGGGCGATGCTGCGCACCGTGACCTGAACATCGGCTGCCTGGGCGCCGGCCATGATCCCGGCCGGCAGCCCGCACATGCTGCGAATGACCGGGGCGAACTCCCGGCCCGCTGTCTGGTCCAGGATCACCACCGACGCGTTGCCCCCGAGGTGCCCGCACAGCTGCCGCACAGCTGCCAGTTCCCCGGTCCCGGTGCGGGCCAGGCCGGCTCCGCCGACCGTCACCTCGTGCAGCGTGTACCGGGCGCCAGCACCCGGCGCACCGGAACCCGCTGCCGCGTACCGGCCGGCTCCGGCCCCGAAGGTGGTGACGGCGGCGGGCACTGCCAGCGCGACGGCGAAGAACACGACGATCGAGCTCACCGCGATCACCCCGGCCCCGCGCAACCGGGCCCAGGCGACCAGCCATGCCACCGCCCACACCGCGCAGGCGCACAGCCCGGGCAGGACCACCGGCACCAGTACCCGGCCGGCCCACGGCTGGTCAGGGACCGTGCCCGGCTGCCACAGCACCACCGCCGTCACCCAGCCGATGATCATCAGTGGCAGCGCCTGGATCCAGCCGCTCCCGGCGGGACCGGGCGCGTCCCGCCAGGTCAGCAGCGCGCGCAGGCAGCGGCGGGCGAGCAGCGCCAGTCCCCCGACGGCGAGCAGCAGCGCGGGCAGCCCGAGATACCAGATGACCCAGTACAGGGTGTCCTCGGCGTACAGCCGCCGCGGGTCGGCTGGCAGCCCGGCGAGCCGCTGCAGCGCTGTGACGTAGCCGGATGCGGTACCGCCCCGCACGGTCTGCAGGTACGGGCGGGCGGCGAGCGCGGCAGCGGCGGCAACGACCAGCACCGCCACCGCGCCGGGCAGCCACCGCAGCGGCCGCCGGGCCAGCAGCCGCCGGACGGCGCGCCAGCGCCCGGCCGCGGCGCCGAGCAGGGTGACGGCGGCGAACCCGGCCGCGGCCAGGCCCAGCGGCCGCGGCCACGGACCGAGCATCCGCGTCACGCCTCCCGCCTGCGCCATGCTCCCCGCGATGCCGTAACCAGCGCCGATCACGATTCCGATTCCGAACGGGATAGCCGCTTTCCAGCGCCGCAGGGCCAGGATGGCGCCGAACGGGATGACAGGGAGCAAGGCCCCGATGAACCCGCTGGCCAGCAGCGTGGTCAGGCCCAGCGTCAGCCCGCCGAGGCACCCCAGGACGATGGCGGCCGGCAGCCGGCCGGCCCGGCGCTGCGGGGCCGCTGCCGGCGGCACCGTCCCGCCCGCGCCCGCGTCACCTCCGCCGGTCTCCCCCGGCGGCCGCTGCATCACCACCAGCGAGTCCGTGACCAGGCTCAGCCCGCCGAACACCAGGATCTGCAGCGCGATCTCCGGGTATGCGGACCGGCTGGTGACCACCTCCGGCAGGGTGAGCGCGAGGGCCAGCGCCCCGGCGGGTGCCCACTGCGGCCCGGCCAGCCGGCCGGTCAGGCCGCCCACGGTGAGCACCGCGAGCGCGCCCAGCACCGGGAAGGTCACCGCGCTGCCGGCGACCCCGTGCGTCCACAACCCGGCAGCCAGCACGATCGGCAGCCCGGGCGGGAGCCTGGGCAGCAGCCCGCCGCCGTGGACGGCGAGCCCGAAGCTCGCCAGGCTCAGCCCGGGATGGCTGGTCCCGAACGCCGGCAGCAGCCCGGGTACCGGCAGCGAGCCGTGCTCGGCCGCCCAGTATCCGGCCTGCATCAGGGCGCCCGGGTCACGCAGCACGATGAGCTGCGGCGAGTTGAACACGACCTGCCAGGCCCCGAAGCCGGCGGCCACGACGGCCGTGCCCGCCAGGCCCCACCAGGCGGCCTTGCCACGGCGGGGCCGCCCGGCCCCGGGGGGCCGGGCGGCGGAGGGCACCGGCCAGCGCCTGGGCACCGACCAGGCCGCCAGCAGCGCGAACCCGGCTGCCACCGGCACCGAGATCAGCACCATCGCGGTGGGACCGAAGCGGCCGGTCAGCAGCAGCGGCAGCCCGGGCAGGCACCAGGCGGCGATGGCCAGCGCGGGCAGCACCGTCAGCCAGCCGAACGCCCGGCCGCCCGCGGGCACCATCCGCGCGAGCAGCCTCCGCCGCCGGGCGCCGGGCCTGGTCCGGGCCTGCGGAGCGGCGGCAGGCTCGGGCTCGCTGCTGCGGGCCACCCTGCCCGTTAAGCGCACGGCACCCACTGTAACGGCGTGCCCCAAGCCCGGCCACGTAAGGCCCGTGCCCGGCGGACGACCCGGATCAGCGCACCGCGCACCCCCTCGAATGGGACAGCGCAGGTCAGATTCGGGTAATACGCACCACGGCCCGGCCGCGCCGGGAACTACGATCACGGCGACCGGTCGTATTCGCGGCGAATACCGGCGACGGCATTTCTGCCCGGCCCCGGCTCCAGCCGCCCGAGGCGGCTGCCCGCAAGGAAAGGATAATTCTTCGCAAAATCGACGTCATTAGGTGCTCGCACCAGGCACGGTCGGCGGGACCGGTTCCCGGCGGTACCTGACCGCCGGCCGTCCGTTGCGCACTGTTACTCCTGGCAGTTCGCTGACTGCGGGAGCATGGCGCGGCGCCGGTGTGAGCCAGCAGGCCCGGCGGCTAAACCCGACCCGGGCAAACCGGAATTTACCTCAAAATAGGCGGAAGTCGGGCGCCAGTGGTGACGGTGCTATCACATCGGTGATGCGTCCCGATCGATACCCATTACCCTGTACGCACCGCCTGCCCGTGGTTTCCGGGAGTGCCCCGTGTTTTCCCGGACCGCGCTGAGAGCCGCGGACCCGCCCAGTACGATCCCGAGGAGAGATGAGCCGCTACCACGATCCCGCCGGCAAGGGCAGGACCCGGGTCCCGCGCTCGGCGCGGGGGCTGGGGAACCAGCGGATGCCAGGACCGGCGGCCAGCCCCGGCTACGGACGGCCGCGGCCCGTCTCGTCCGCCCGGACCGGGCGCGGGCCGGGCGGCCGGCCGAACGGCACCCGTCACGGCCTGGGCCGGCTGGGCAGTCACCCGGTCGCTTCGGGGGTGGCCATCTTCGCCACCCTGGTGCTGGTCGGGGTCTCGCTGGCGGCGTACGCCGCGTACCGGAACGTGTACGACAGCATCCAGCACGACAACGTCACCGCCGCCATGCTGGGCAAGCGCCCGCCCAAGCTGAACGGTGCCTTGAACGTCCTGGTCGTCGGCTCTGACTCGCGGAAGGGCACGCACGGCAGGTACGGGCGCGGGATCCGGGGCTCCCGTTCCGATACGGCGATGCTGCTGCACGTCTCTCCGACCCATAAGCACGCGGTCATGATCAGCTTCCCCCGGGACTCGGTCGTGCCGGTCCTCAAGTGCCTGCCGGACGGGCACGGGCACGTGGGCCAGCAGGCGGCGCCCGGCCAGAGCGAGCTGCTCAACGCCACCTTCGCCTTCGGCGGGGCGCCTTGCCTGTGGAAGACGCTTGAGCAGACCACCGGCGTCCACATCGACCATTTCGCCGAGGTCAACTTCGCCGGGTTCCGGTCGATCGTGAACGACGTGGGCGGGGTCAACGTCTGCCTCCCGTACGCGATCAAAGACCCCGCCTCGGGCCTGAACCTGCCCGCCGGCAAGCGCACCGTGAACGGCGCTCAGGCGCTCGCGTTCGTGCGGGAACGGCACATCGGCCTCGGCTCGGACCTGCAGCGGATCCAGCGCCAGCAGTACTTCCTGGCCGCGGCGATGCAGAAGGTCAAGCACAGCAACCTGCTGGCCGACCCGCAGCGGATCTATTCCGTGATCCGCGACGTCGCCAGGTCGCTCACCACCGACAGCGGGCTGTCGCTGTCCACGATGGTGGGGATCGCCACCAGCATGCGGGGCCTGTCCTCCAGCTCGCTGCACTTCATCTCGCTGCCGGTGGTGCCCGACCCGGCCGACCCCAACCGGGTCGAGTGGGCGCAGCCGCAGGACACCGAGCTGTTCCGGTCCATCGCCCACGACATGTCGCTGCCGAAGGGCGTCAAGCACGGCGCGCACGGCAAGGGCTCGCCCAGGCAGCCTGCCCGGCCAGCGCCCTCGGTCAGCCCGGCCCAGGTCCGGGTGGACGTGCTGAACGGGTCGGGCAGCACCGGGCTGGCCGGGACCACGGCCACCGGCCTGACCAGCCGCGGGTTCAACGTCGTCGGACAGGGCGACGCGGCCAACTTCAACTACGCGAGCACCGTCATCGAGTACGCCTCGCCCTCCCAGCTGCCCGCGGTCAACATGCTCAAGCGGCAGCTAGGGACGGCACAGCTGCAGCAGGTCCCCGACGTGCGGCCGGGCACGGTGAACCTCATCCTGGGCTCGGACTTCTCCGGGCTGGCAGGCGCCGCGGCACCGAGTCCCGGCAGCAGCCCGACCCCCGGGACCGCCGGGGGCTCCGGTCATGCCAAGCCGTCGCCGGTCCAGAACCTGTCCAAGACCTACGGCGGGATCAGCGGGAGCGCGAACATCTGCCAGAACAAATCGGCGTTCGCCGGACCCGACAACCCCACGATGTTCGCCCCCTGACCCGGCCGGCCCTGACAGGCAGGACGCCCCAGTGGAGATCTTCACCAGCTGGCACACCTGGGACGCGGCAGAGCCGGGACTGCGGCAGCGGCTCCCCCCGGCGGCGGTCGCGGCAGTGAGCCGGGCCGCCACGTTCGCCGCCGCCCGGCACGGCGCACAGCAGCGCCCCACCGGCGCGCCGTACACCGAGCACCTGCTGGAGGCCCTCGAGGTGCTGGTCCGGGGCGCCGGGGTGACAAGCCCCGCAGTGCTGGCCGCGGCCTTGCTGCACGACGTGGTGGAGGACACCCCGTGCACGCTGGATGAGCTGGCGGCGGAGTTCGGGCCCGAGGTGGCGACGCTGGTCGGCTGGGTGACGATCCCTGATCCCGCGCCCGGCCAGGACCAGGCGGCGGTCAAGCAGGAGTACCTGCGCGGGCTGCCGCGCGCGCCACGGGACGCCGTCCTGGTCAAGCTCGCCGACCGGGCGAGCAACGTGCAGACCCTGCGGAACCTGCCGCTGCCCCGGCAGCGGGCCTACTACGCTCAGACGGTCGAGTTCATCGTCCCGCTGGCGGCCGCCCACCCGTGGTTCGCCCGCTGGTACCAGGCCTGGCAGCACGAGTTCGCTGACCTAGCCGAGAACTGACTGGCCGGGCCGGCCGGCCGCGGCGGCGACCGGCGGTACCGGCGGCGCCCGCTCCCCCGGCGGGGCCGGCCACCACGGGAGCTGGCAGGCTGAGAGCCAGGCCAGCAACCCGCCCGGATACATGTAGTACCCGAACCTGGTGGCGGGCGCCAGCGTGAACATCAGCGCCAGCGCGACGACCAGCCGCCAGGTTGCCGTCGGCACGGTCCGGGGCGGCCGGATGACCAGCGACACGATGATCGCCGCCCCGGCCGTCAGCAGCAGCAGCGCCGCGATCACGTGCCCGGCCGGGCCGGTCTCGGTCAGCAGGCGGCCCGGCAGCGGGCTGACCGCCCGCGAGGACACGCTGGCCAGCCCAAGCGGGAACGCGATCGTGTTCTGCACCAGCGATCCCGGCGCCCGCGCCGCGACCGGACCGACCAGGACGGCGGCTACCGCCAGCGTGGCGGCGCCGAACCGGGCTGCCGCCCGCCGGCCGTCCCTGGCCGCCACCATCACGATGACTATCACCAGCGCCGGCCACGCGGTCGCCTTCATTCCGGCCGCCACCCCCAGCGTGAGCGCGGCCAGGTAGGGCCGCGGGTGCCGCCACAGCAGCGCCAGCCCGAGGCAGAGCAGGCCAAGCACCGGGACGTCGGTGCCGCCCACCGTCAGCGAGAGCGCGATCACCGGCGACGACGTCACCAGCAGGGTCCAGCGCAGCGTGTCCCTGGACCCGGCCACCAGCAGCGCCGAGGCGAATGCGGCGACGAACGCCAGCGCGAACCAGATCCGGGGATCGGTGGCGGGCGAGGTACCCAGCAGCGCCCTGGGGACCCCGAACAGCGACATGACCGGCAGGTACGGGTCGAAGACGTTGGG
>JAIRTY010000006.1 GCA_031254715.1 Nocardiopsaceae bacterium
CCGGCCAGCTTGTGCCGTCCAGACGGACGCGCCCCCCGTATGCGATCCTGAACGGCATGCCCCATCGAATCTGCGTCACCGGCGCCAGCGGCAAGGCGGGACGGGTCACGGTCGCCGAACTGCTCGCGCACGGCTACCAGGTGCTGGCCACCGACCTGGTACGACCCGCCACCGACCTGGGCACCGACGGGGTGCTGGCAGACCTGACCGACTACGGCCAGGCGGTCGAGGTGCTGGACGGCATGGACGCCGTGGTCCATCTGGCCAACATCCCCGCTCCCGGCATCCACACGCCTTCGACCACGTTCAACGCCAACATCACGATGAACGCGAACGTGTTCCTGGCCGCGGCACACCACCGGCTCGAGCGGGTGGTGTGGGCGTCCAGCGAGACCACGCTGGGCCTGCCGTTCGATACCCCGCCTCGGTATGCGCCCGTGGACGAGGCCCACTACCCGGTCCCCACCAGCACCTACGCGCTGTCGAAGGTGGCCAGCGAGACCACGGCCGCCCACATCGCGGAGTGGTCGGGAATCCCGTTCCTGGCGCTGCGGTTCTCCAACATCCTGGGACCAGCCGACTACGAGCAGTTCCCCTCGTACTGGCCCGACGCCACGCTGCGCAAGTGGAACCTGTGGGGCTACATCGACGAGCGGGACGCCGCGGCCGCGTGCCGGCTGGCGCTGGAAGCGGACACGAAGGGCGCGAGCAGCTACATCATCGCCGCGGCGGACACGGTGATGCCCCGCCCATCTGCGGACCTGCTGGCCGAGGTCTTCCCCGGCGTGCAGCTCACCCGGGACGTGGGCGAGTTCGGCACCCTGCTCGCCACGGACCGGGCCCGCGAGGCGCTTGGCTTCGTGCCCGGCCATTCCTGGCGCGATCACGTCCCGCCGCCGGGCTCGTAACCTGGCCCCTCCCCGCCTGACCAGCGCACCGGTAAGGTAAATGGGTGCAAAAGGGGGGACTCGCCATGCCGAT
This sequence comes from Nocardiopsaceae bacterium, assembly GCA_031254715.1. Taxonomy (GTDB): domain Bacteria; phylum Actinomycetota; class Actinomycetes; order Streptosporangiales; family Streptosporangiaceae; genus JAIRTY01. The sequence goes on from JAIRTY010000006.1 coordinate 982, forward strand.
CTTCATGATCGAGCGCAGGTTCGCTGACGACCTCGAGGCGTCGGCGGAGGTCGCTGACCGGATCAACCGGATCAACGAAGAGGAAGGCGTGCGCTGGCTGTACTCCTTCCTCTCGGCTGACAAGCGCAAGACGTACTGCCTGTACGAGGCGCCGTTCGCGGACGCGATCCGCCGGGCGGCGGTCCGGGCGGGGCTCCCGGCTGACGTCATCGTGGAACTCGGGGACCGCGTGCTGCCAGACGGCTCGCTCGCCGGCACCCCGGCCGGGTAACCGCCCGGCCCGGGTAACCCCCCGGCCCGGGGGGCTAACCGGCCGGCCCGCTCGCCGGGGCGCTCGGCCACCCAGCGTTCAGCGACGGCCATCATCGCAACCTGGGTCCGGTTGGCCGCCCCGGTCTTGGTCAGGATGCTCCGCACGTGGTTGGCCGCCGTGTTCTCGCTGATCCGCAGCTTCACCGCGATGTCACGGTTGCTGCTGCCCCCGGTGAGCAACTGGAGCACCTCCAGCTCGCGGGCCGTGAGGCCGGCCGGGGACGCGCCGGGGCCGGACGCCTCGGCCAGCATCCGCATCACCCTCGCGTGCCCGGTCCCCTCGGCGAGCCGGCGAGCCTCCTCCCGCAACTGCCCGGCCCGCGCGACCTCGCCGCGCGAGGCCAGGTGCCGCGCCCAGCCTGCTAGCGCCATGGCCCGGTGCACCACCGCCCCGGTCGCCCGGGACTGCGCCACCGCCTGCTCGAACAGCCGGCTAGCGGAGTCGTCGTCACCCAGCAGCGAGTCCAGCCCCGCCAGGTAGGCGTCGGCCGGGCCGAACACCGCCACGAACGTGCCCGCCACCAGCTGCAGGCCGGTGAAGGGGGCCAGCAGCGGCCGCAGCCGCCTGGCAGCCTCCCGGTCGCCCAGCGCTATCGTGGCCTCCGCCAGGAAGACCAGCACGGCGGTCCACTGTGCCCACGGCGACTGCCGGGCCGGGGCCGGTTCCAGCCGCTCCAGCAGCTGCCACAGCAGCCGCCGCGCCGCGCCGCCGAGGCCGAGCTCGGTGTAGAGCGCCAGCAGTCCCGGCTCCCACGCGCCGCCGGCCGGCCGTGCCGCGTCCACCAGCCGCCGTACCGGCTCCAGGCCGCCAGTCTCCCGGCGCACCATGAACATCTGCAGCCCGTACGGGCCCTCGGTGTCGTCCGGCCCGAACGACCGGCCCAGCTCCAGCAGGTCCTCCGCGATGTGCTCGGCTGCCGCGAAGTCACCCCGCAGGAACGCCTGCGCGAAGCCGACGCAGCCGCGCATGTACGCCATGAACGGCTGCCCGCCGCTGCGCACCGCCCGGTCCTCGTCGGCGATCGCGTCGGCAAAGGCGGCCAGGTCGCCGCGCATGTAAGCGATCGCGGACCGGAACACGGCCGCGGTGCCGAGTGCCTCCCAGTCGCCGGTCGCGACCGCGAGCCCGGTCAGCTCGTCGGCCAGGGCACGCTGGCTCTTCAGCGCCTGCGGCGCCGCCGCGTGCCACATCATCGCCTGCAGGGCATGGGTGAGCAGCGGCTCATCGCCCAGCCGCCGGGCGTACCCGAGCGCCTGCTCCCCTACCTCACGGGCGCGGTCGAAGTCCCCGGTAAAGGCCATGGCCCGGCTCAGGCTCGCCAGCGCCCGCACGTACCCGGGGCTGGCCGGGTCGGCAGGGACGTCGCCCAGCGCGCCGGTGAGCAGTGCGCGGGCGTCGGCCCCGGGCAGGCCGGGCCGCCAGCCGGCGTCCTCGAACCCGACCGCCGCGCGGAGCCTGGCGGCCGGATCCCGGGAGTCGCACAGCTGCCGGTACAGGCTGCGGGCACGGGCGAAGTCGCCTGCCGCCAGGTGGCAGCGCGCGGACGCGAACCGCAGTTCCTCCCGGTCCGGCAGGTCCGGTGCGGGCGAACCGCCGTCCGCCCGGTCCGGCCCGCGCCCGTCCAGCAGGCCGGCGGCTTGCTCGTACCACGCGGCGGCGTCCTCGAACGCCAGGCTCCGCTCGGCTTCCCGGGCCGACAGCAGCAGGTAGGCGGCAGCCTTGCCGCCGTAGCCGAGCGCGCTGGCGCGCGCGAAATGGTGACCGGCCTGCCGGATCACCCACGGGGACTCGGTGCCGGAGGACTCAAGCACCTCCCCGATCCTGGCGTGCAGCAGCGCCCGGCGCGACGGCGCGATCAGGTCCAGCACCGCCTGCCGGGTGAGCATGTGGGGGAACGCGATCCGGCCGTCGGCGAGCACATCGTGGGCCAGCAGGCCGAACCGCGCGGCGGTGTCGAGCGCCGCCAGCGCCGCGTCCCGGTCCCCTGGCCAGGCGGCGAGCAGGGTCGGTACGTCTCCGCCGCCGCCGAGGACGGCCGCGGTCTCGAGCACCTCGCGCTCGGCCGCCGACAGCCGCGACAGCCGGCGCTGCAGCGTGTCCCGGATCGAGACCGGCGCCGGCCAGGCCGGCCGGCGTGCCGCGCCGTCCCCGCTGCCGGGCGGGCGCGGTGCTCCCAGCCCGTGTCCTCCCGGGGGGGTCTGGGGCCGTCGGGAGTTCGGGGGTGTCCCCCGGTCAGCACTGTGTCCCCCCGGGCCATGCCCCGCCGGGGGGGTCTG
>JAIRTY010000646.1 GCA_031254715.1 Nocardiopsaceae bacterium
GGCTCGCCGCCGCGCCGCAGCTGCCGCGCCGCGTTGTTGCGCTGGTACCCGAGCCGCGGATAGCGAGCTCCACCCGGGCCGCGGTCTCCGGCTGCACCCCGGGCTGGCCGTTCACCACCCGGGACACGGTCATCAGGCTCACCCCGGCGGCCTGCGCGACGTCCCGCATGGTGGGCCGGGCCGGGCGGCGGGTCACGCCCCGTCCTCCCGCCGGGCACGGTCCGTGCCGCACCCGCAGCGCATCGCCTGCCGCTCCGGGGCTGTCATCCTGGCCTCTTCTCTCTTGTGAACGTTATCAGCAAACCTCTGCTCCTCCGGCTGCTGCCGGAACCCGGCTGGCCAGCACCGGCCGCGCCCGCGCGCCCCTGCGATGACCCTGGACGGAGCGATTATTGAGGATTGGTACCAATCCGCGCAATCGCCGGGTTTCCCTTGACATGCTGCGGCCATCGCTCGCAGAATCGCGCCACGTGGCGTGAACGTTATCAGCGCACGCCGGGCGATCAGATGGGCGAGCAGGGTGGCTGAACCGGTGCTTGAGGCCCGCGGCGTGGCCAAGCATTACGGTCACGTCCAGGCCCTGGACGGGGCGGACTTCTCCGCCTCTCCCGGCGAGGTGGCAGCGCTCATCGGCGACAACGGCGCGGGGAAGAGCACTCTCGTCAAGGTACTGGCCGGCGCGATCAGGCCGGACGGCGGCGAGATCCTGATCGACGGCAGCCCGGTGCACTTCAGCAGCCCGGCGGACGCCCGCGGGCACGGGATCGAGACCGTCTACCAGGATCTGGCGCTGGCGCCGGACCTGGATGCGGCCGCGAACCTGCACCTGGGCCGGGAGCTCTACCGGCTCCCGTTCCCGCGGATTTTAAACCGCAAGCTGATGCGGGTGCGGGCCCGCGCGGCCTTCGCCGAGCTCGGCATCGAGCTGCCGGACCTGCGGGCGCCGGTCGCGGGCCTGTCCGGCGGCCAGCGCCAGTCGGTCGCGGTCGCGCGGGCTGTCGCCTACGCGAGCCGCATCATCTTCCTGGACGAGCCCACCGCCGCGCTCGGCGTGGTGCAGCGCGGCCGGGTGCTTGACACCATCCGGCGGGTCAGGGATCGCGGCATCGCGGTCGTGCTCATCAGCCACAACATGCCGGAGGTGCTCGCGATAGCGGACCGGGTCGAGGTGCTCAGGCTCGGCCGCCGGGTCGCGACGTTCGCCGCCGCGCAGGCCTCGGTGGACCAGCTGGTCGGGGCGATGACCGGGTCCCTGGAGATCAACGGGGACGGTGCGCGATGAGCGGCGACGCCCGGCAGGCAGCGCCGGTGCCGCCCGGGGAGGAGCCGGCCTCGCGGACTGCCGGGCGGGCCGGAGCCGGCACTGGCGGGCAGGCCGATGCCGGCGAGGGCCGGACCGGCGGGCGGTGGCTGATGCAACGGCTGATCGCCGCGAACGAGACCTGGACCCTGCTGGCGCTGATCGTCCTCGGGGCGTTCTTCACCATCCGGGCCCCTGGCAGGTTCTTCACCCTCGACGACTTCTCGCTGATCGCGCAGAACTCGGCTGCCCTGCTGGTGATGGCGGTGGGGCAGACGTTCGTGATCCTGACCGCCGGAATCGACCTGTCGGTCGGCGCGGTCCTGGTGCTGTCGGGAGTCGTCGCGGACCTGTACTACCTCCACCACGGCGGGAACAGCGCAAGCTGGGTCACGATCGCGGTCGGCGCGGTGATCGGGCTGGCGACCGGCGCCGGGTGGGGAGCAGTGCAGGGGTTCCTCGTCGCCAAGGCCAGGATTGTGCCGCTGATCACCACCCTGGCCGGGTTCGGCGCCGCGACCGGCGCGAGCTATCTCATCACGGGCGGTGCCGACTTCCGGACCGTGCCGGCGCGGCTGGTCAACACGATTGGCCTCGGCGGCCTCGGCGGGCTGCCGTGGCTGATCGTGATCAGCTTCGCCACCGCGATCGTGTTCGGGCTGATCCTCGCCTACACCCGGTTCGGCCGGTACACGTACGCAGTCGGGTCAAGCCCGGTGGCGGCCCGGCGGGCCGGGATCGGTGTGGACGGGCACCTGATCAAGGTGTACGCGCTGGCTGGGATGCTGTCGGGGCTGGCGGGGATCTTGTCGCTGGCGAACTTCGACTCGACCACGATCGCCGGGCACTCGTTCGACAACCTGTCGGTGATCACCGCGGTGGTGCTCGGCGGCGCCAGTCTGTTCGGCGGCCGGGGCTCGATGCTGGGCACCGTGATCGGGGTGTTCATCCCGGCCGTGCTGCTCACCGGGCTGGTGATCATCAACGTCAACCAGTACTGGCAGGACGTGGCCATCGGCGTGGTGCTCGCGGCCGCCGTGTACCTCGACCAGTTCCGTCGGCGGCTCCGGGAGCGCACCTGAGCGGCGGCGGGCCAGCACCAGCGGCGGGCAGGAGCGGCGGCGGGCCGGGACCGGCCTGCCAGGCAATGTCGCTCGATTTTCCTAGGAGGCAGGCAATGAGGAGCAGATCAGGCCTGGGACCGGCCGTCGCGGCGGTCGCGGTGCTCGGGCTTACCGCCGGGTCGCTGGCGGCGTGCGGATCTTCCGGCGGCGGCGGTGGCGGCAGCAGCAGTAGCGGCAAGACCGAGGAACTGATCGTCGGCACCAAGAGCGACGACTTCTACGTGTCGATGGAATGCGGCGCCAAGCAGGAGGCGAAGAAGCTCGGGGTCAAGCTGAGCGTGACCGGGCCGTCGGACTTCACCGCCCCCCTGCAGAAGCCGCTCATCGACGCGGCCCAGGTGACCAAGCCCGATGCGCTGCTGGTGGCGCCCACCGACGACCACGTGCTGGACCCGGACCTGACGAAGGTGGTGAAGGCCGGCAGCAAGCTGATCTTCGTCGACACCTCCTCGTCAAACCCGGCGCTCGGGCTGACCCGGATCTCCTCGAACAACCTGGCCGGTGGCAAGCTGGCCGCCGACACCCTGGGCAAGCTGCTGGGCGGCAAGGGCCTGGTGGCGGTGATCAGCGTCAAGAAGGGAACGTCCACCACGGACGCCCGGGTGCAGGGCTTCCAGCAGGAGATGGCGGCCAAGTACCCCGGCATCAAGCTGCTGCCTGAGCAGAACGATGACCTGGACAGCGTGGGCGCTGCCTCCTCGTTCATCGAGGGCGACATCAGCGGGCACCCGAGCCTGGCAGGCGCGTTCGCCGCCAACGTGGTGACCGCAGAGGGCGCGGCCTCGGGCATCGCGCACGCCCACAAGACCGGCAAGGTCAAGCTCGCCACGTTCGACGCCGACCCGCCGCAGATGTCGATGATGCACCAGGGCACCGTTCAGCTCGCGATCGCCCAGGAGCCCGCGCTTGAGGGAGCCGACGCGGTCAAGCAGGGCCTGAACGCGATCGAGGGCAAGCCGGTCCCGAAGAACATCGCGACCCCGCTGATCGCGATCACCCCGAAGAACATGAACGACCCCAAGATCAAGCCCTTCATCTACAAGTCGAGCTGCGGCTAGTTCACGGGGGCGCGGGAGGGGGCGCCGGCCCGTGGCCGGCGTCCCCTCCGCACGTCGGCCACGTTCCGCGCCGGCGTTACTCATCGGCCGGGCCGTCCTGGCCGGGGCCGCGGTGACAGAATGCCAGCGTGGATCAGGCCGGGGAGCCTGCTCGGCGAGACACTCGAACTGGCCGAAGAGGTGCTTCAGCTACCCGCGGGCCGGTCCGGCCCGTGCGACGCGGCGCTCCGGCAGCGGATCGGCCGCGAGATCTACGACGTCCTGTGGAACGCCTGCGATCTGGCCAGGCTGACCGGCATCGACATCATGAAGGCAGCCGCCGACAAGCGAGATGTCAACGCCCGCCGCACGTGGCCGGATTCCGGCTGACCGGGTCCGTTCGGATGGCGAGGTAGACCGCGGCGGCAACGACCTGGATCCCCGCCGCCGCGAGCAGGCATGTGATCGCCGACCTGCCGGCGAGCGGGCCGGCCAACGCGGTCCCGGCTGCCAGGCCGCCGATCTTCAGGCTCGCCGCGGTGGTGAAGACCTGCCCGCGTACCGCGGCCGGGGATTCCCGGTGCCGCACCGCCAGCAGTCCGGTCAGCTGCGGCCCCTGGCCGACTCCGCTGGAGCCGACGGCCAGCATGGTGAGCCAGCCGGGCGTGACCGCCGCCGCGCCCAGGCTCAGGCTCAGCAGCAGGGTGCTGGCCAGAACGAGGGCGTCCGGTCTGCGAGGCGGCCGGCGGGCTAGGACGACGTTCGAGATCACGGCCGCGACGGCTGCCGCGCTGATCAGCAGCGCGCCCCGCGACGCTCCCCCCAGCCGCTGCTGGCCCAGCACCGGGCAGCATACGAGCAGCATGCCGATCCCCAGGTAGGAGACGACGGATGTCGCCGTCGCCCGCAGCAGCGCGCGGCGCTGGATGATGATGGTGAACCCCTCGGCGAGCTGCCGTCGGAGAGGCTTCTCAGCGGCGCCGCTGACGGGAGCGGGTGCCAGTGAGCAGGCGGCGGGTACGGCGAGGGCCACCAGCGTGGCTGAGACCGCGACGGCCGGCCGTGCCCCGAGCCAGGCCGCGATCACCGCCGCGAGGGCCGGCCCGGCCAGACTCGCCACATCGAACGTCAGAGCGTCAAGCGCGGAGAACCGTGCCAGCGCGTCCCCGCTCACGACGCGCGGCAGCTGCGAGGTCCAGCCGCCCGCCACCGCGGGGCCGGACAGTCCCGTGACCACGGCGAGGCAGACGACCAGCAAGAGCGGTAGTTTTCCCATGCTGACCTGGATCGCGCCGATTCCCAGCGCGTAGGCGGCGAGCGCCCCGGCGAGGATCCTTTCCGGTCGCCGGCTGCCGTCCAGTGCCGCGCCGAACAGCGGGCCGCCAGCGGCCGCCGCGATCGTCAGCCCGGCCAGCAGCGCGGATCCGGCGCCCGCCGACCGGGTCACCGCGAACCCGAGCAGCAACAGCGCGGGTCCGGACGACTCATCGCCCATCCGGGCGGTAGATGCGCCGACCAGGTAACGGTATTTCACATAAAGACGTTACACTGAGAAGTATGCGGCGCCAAGAAAGTTATCTGGCGGTGCACGACATCGCCCGGCGGGCCGCCGAGATCCTGGCGGTCCTGCAGACCGATGCCCCCGGGCAGCGGGAGCAGGTCATCGCCGTGCTGCGAGCCCACAGCGAGCCGGAACCAATCGAGATCACGGAGCCGGACATGACCGAACTCCGGCAGGCCGCCGGGGAACTGCTGGAGGTGTTCACCGCGGCGGGCACTGCCGAGGCCGCCGAACGGCTCAACCGGCTCCTCGCCGCGCACGCGCGGCCGCCACGGCTCTCGGCCCACGGCGGGCAGGCCGGCTGGCACGTGCACGTGGACAGCCGGGACGACGCACCCTGGGGTGAGTGGTTCCTCACCTCCTCCTGCCTGGCACTGGCCCTCCTGCTCGCCGAACGGCAGGCACCGCCCGCCGGCGTATGCGCATCCCCCTCATGCGGGAAGCCCTTCGTCAACACAGGACGGGGGAGCACCCGGCACTACTGCAGCCCCGCGTGCGGCACCCGTGAACGCGTGGCCGCGCATCGCGCCCGGTCCGGCTGACACCTTCACCGCTCAGGTACTGCTCAGCTCGAAGCACCTCCGTGGCGCCGGCCGGGCCCGGGTGCCGGCGCAGTGCTGGACATTCCCGACACGTAACGGGCTCAGCCGTGCGGATCCCCAGCGGGGCTGGGAAACTGTCGGAAGCGTAGCGGGCATGAAGGAGAGCTTGTGATGGCGGAAACCGACCGGCAGGTCACGGTGCGCGACCCGGATGCGCTGGTCAAGGAGATTGAGCGCACCCGCGAAGATCTCGTGCGCACCATCGACGCGCTGACCGACCGGGTCAGCCCGGCACACGTGACGCGCCGCGCGGCCGCCCGGGTCAGGGAACAGGTGTCCCGGCCCGAGGTGAGGCGGGCCGGGGGAGCAGCGGCCGCGGTGATCGCCGTCGGCGTCGCCATCTACCTGTGGCGCCGTCGCCGGTAGCCGGGCGCCGTTCCCGGGGTGACGGCGGCAGGCGCGCCGGGCGGGCTGCGCCAAGCGGGCCGCGCCGGGCGGGCTGCGAGCATATAATCTAACAGGAGGCTGTTATGGCCGAAACCGTGCTGCCTCGCGCCTATGCCGTGAGCGAGGTTAACAATTATTTACGCGAATATCTGGGCGAGGATGATTTTTTGGCCGATCTGCTGGTGCGCGGGGAATTGACCGGCTATAAACGGCACAGCTCCGGGCATATTTACTTTACGCTTAGCGAAGGCGGGTGCTCCCTTAATGGGGCCATGTTCCGCACCCAGGCAGTGAATCTGCAATTTATGCCGGAACCTGGTATGGAGATAGTTGTCTGGGGCAAGGTGGGCTTTTATGAGCGCGACGGGCGCACGCAAATTTATGCGCAGGCCTTTTTTCCCGTGGGCGTGGGCGCCTCCGGACAGGCTTTGGCCAAACTTAAGGAGCGCCTGGCAGCGGAGGGCTTGTTCGCCGCGGAGCGCAAGCAGGCTCTGCCACTGTTGCCGCGCTCTTTGGGCGTGGTTACAGGCCAAGCCAGCGCCGCCTGGGCCGATATACGGCAGGTGGCCTTAAGCCGCTGGCCGGGCCTGCAGATTAAGCTCTACCCTGCCGTGGTGCAAGGCGCGGATGCGCCGGCCAGCATTTGCGCAGCCTTGGCCAAGGCCGATAAGGCTGGTCATGATGTGCTGATAGTAGGCCGGGGCGGCGGCGCCAGTGAGGATTTGGCCGCCTTTAATACGGAAGCCGTGGCCCGCGCCGTGGCTGCCGCACAAACCCCGCTGATAGCGGCGGTAGGCCATGAGATAGATTGGACCTTGGCCGATTTAGCCGCAGACAGGCGCGCGGCCACCCCCAGCCATGCCGCAGCCCTAGCGATACCGCAGGCCACGGAACTCCTGACCCGCCTGGATGAGTATGAGCATAAGCTGCGCCAGGCTACGGCGCGATATTTGCTGCTGCGGCAACAACAGCTGCAAGAGGCGGAACGCAGGCTGAAGCAGGCAATAGTGAAAGAGCTAGACAGCCGTTGGAGCAAGCTGCAACTGCTAACGGCCAGGTTGGAAGCCCTAAACCCCCTAGCCACCCTAGCACGGGGCTATGCCGTCTGCCGCAATGAGTCAGGCAAAAGCCTACTTTCCGCCACCGAAACCAAACCGGGCG
>JAIRTY010000087.1 GCA_031254715.1 Nocardiopsaceae bacterium
GGTAGTGCCTGCCTCGCTGGCCGGTGCGCCGGGCCATCGCCTGGCCGTTGTGCCTGCTTTCGAGGCGGCTGAGGAACCGGTGCCCGCCGCCGTCGGGGATGTTGCCGAACTTGGTGACGTCCACGTGGATCAGCGAGCCGGGGTGGTCGTGCTCGTAGCGGCGCAGCGGCTCGCCGGTGACCCGGTCGACCGCGCAGGGCCGGCTGATCCGGCAGCGCACCAGGACCGCGTGCACGGTCGAGGACGGCAGCCCGAGCTGGCCGCCGATCTGCACGGGCCCGAGCCGCTTGCGCCACCGCAGCCCCACGATCTGACGCATCACCCGCTCCGGTGTCCGGGCCGGGCAGTGGTGCGGCCGCGAGGACCGGTCGGTCATCCCGGCGATGCCCTCGCCACGGTAGCGATCAGCCCACTTCCGGGCCGTCACAGCCGAGACCATGAACATCCTCGCTGCAGCTGAGTACGTCCAGCCGCTCTCCACCACCAGCCGGGCAAGGCGCAGGCGGGTACGCGGGGTCAGCAGGGCATTAGCGTGGGACACGAGGGCCTCCGGTGAGCGAAGCGGTTTCTAGACAGCTCCACTTCACAACCGGAGGCCCTCACCTGTCTCAGCAACAGGCCGAGATCAAATCAACCCACCCGCGAACAACGTCCCTGGACATCACACCTAGCCGGCGCCCCGGTCCTCGGCTGGCCCGGCCGCCGCCCGGTCCGCCGCCGGGGCGCCCTGGCCGCCCGTCTCGGCGGTCTCTCCCGCCGCCGAGGTAGGCGGCGATGACCCGCGGATCCTGGCGCACCGACGTGCGCACGGCGAGATCGCGGCCGCTGGCAGTGTCGGGGAACTGCGCCGCGACAGCGCCCTGCTGGCAGCCAGCTATCGGGGTGCGCAGCCCCGCTGACAGTGCGCCAGGAACCAGGCACCGGGCCTGCCCCAGGCTGCAATCGCGCGCGAAATTGCCAGGATGGGATAACCCCGGCCTTGCGCGGGCCGTAGGATTGTTTACAATTCTGCGAACGCTTTTGCCCGGAGCCACTAAGGAGGCGGTCCGCCATGACCGAGACCCAGAGCACCGGGCCGCGTCCCGCCCCGGCCCCGGCCCCGGAGCCGGCCGCGCGGCCGCCGTTCCGCGCCGATCACGTGGGCAGCCTGCTGCGCCCGCCATGGCTGCTGCAGGCCAGGGACGACCTCGCCGCCGGCCGGATCAGCGCTGCTGAACTGCGACGCATCGAGGACGACGCCATCCGGGTAGTGGTCGCGCGGCAGCAGGAGGCTGGGCTGAAGTCGGCGACCGACGGCGAGTTCCGCCGGGAATCATGGCACATGGACTTCATCTACCAGCTCGGCGGCATCCGCCAGGTGCAGGATGACACGATCCGGGTTGCGTTCCACAACAACGAGAAGACCTACGAGTGGGCGCCGCCGTCCGCGCACGTGGTCGCGCCGCTGAAGCTCGATCATACGATCTTCGGCGAGGCGTTCTCGTTCCTGAACGGGATCGTCTCTGGCGCCGTGGCGAAGCTGACGATCCCCTCGCTCAGCATGGTCCACTACCGCGGCGGCCGGTCGGCGATCGACCCGTCGGTGTACCCGGACCTCGGCCAGTTCTGGGCCGACCTGGCCGCCGCCTACGCGGACGAGGTGCAGCGGCTGTACGACCTCGGCTGCCGGTACCTGCAGTTCGACGACACCAGCCTGGCGTATGTCAACGACCCGGCCCAGCGCCAGCACATTGCCGAGATCGGCGGTGACCCCGAGCATCAGCACGAGCAGTACATCGCCAACATCAACCGGGCGCTGGCCGGACGCCCGGCGGACATGACCATCACGACCCACATGTGCCGCGGCAATAACCAGAGCATGTGGGCGGCCGAGGGCGGCTACGACTTCGTCGCCGACACGCTGTTCAACCAGCTGGAAGTGGACGGCTTCTTCTGCGAGTGGGACGACGAGCGCTCGGGCGGATTCGAGCCGCTGCGGTTCCTCCCGAAGGGCAAGCGGGTGGTGCTGGGCCTGGTGACCACCAAGCGCGGGGAGCTGGAGAGCAAGGACGACCTGAAGCGGCGGATCGAGGAAGCGTCCAGGTTCGCCGACATCGAGCAGCTGTGCCTGTCTCCGCAGTGCGGGTTCTCCTCCACCAAGGAGGGCAACGACCTGACGCAGGAACAGCAGTGGGCGAAGCTCAGGCTCATCGTCGAGACCGCGCAGGAGGTGTGGGGCTCGCTGTGAGCCGCCGCATCAGGTGACGAGCTGGTCGAGGACCGGCGCCAGCCGCTGCAGCTCGGCAAGGTGGGCGGCGGCGAGCTGGCTGAGCCGTTCCTCGCCCGCCGCGGTCAGCCGGACCCGGGTGATGCGGCCGTCCGCCGCGTCGTTCCACCGCTCCACCAGCCCCGCCGCCGCGGCCCGGTCCACCAGCTCGGCCGCACTGTGCGGCCGCAGCAGCAGGTAGCCAGCCAGGTCCCCGATGGCGGGACCGTGCTCGCCGCGGTGGCCCTTGATCGCCAGCAGCAGCTGGTGCTGGGCAGCGGTCAGCCCGACCGCCCGCGCTTGCGACTGCGACCAGTGCAGGAAACGCCGCAAGCCGGTCCGGAACGCCAGCAGGTGCGCGTAGTCCTCGGCGGTGAGCTGCTCCACGCTGCCTCCATGTGGCCGGATGGTGACTGTTGGCCCGGCCGGCCAGCAGCAAGGACAGCCTAGAGGGATAGCCGCCGCTCCGCCGGTACCCGCCGCCCGCCAGGGACGGCCACACCCGCAGGTAGCGCCCGCCCGCCGGGCTGCCACGCGGCGGTAGCGGCCCGTCCGGTGGGGCTGCCACGCGGCGGTAGCGCCCGTCCGCCGGGGCTGCCACGCGCCGGTAGCGGCCACCTGGCCGGGCCGCCGGGTACCGGGCCGGCCGCCCCGCCCCGGGCGGCCCCCCCTCCAGGCCGAGTTTATATCGTGATACGATATGAGTAAATGCGAGCCTACTGCTGAGCCCGCTCAGGTCAGCCAGGAGGCACTGGTATGAAGCGATACAAGTACCAGGCTCGTGTCACACTGGCCCCGTCCGGCGACGAGGCCGGACAAGCCGCGCTGCCTGGCCCGACATGTCGCGCCGTGGTACGCGCATACCATCATGAAACCCATCGCGGCAGGCTATTCAGCGCGCTGATAAGCAGCGACGAAAGCGAACCGGCCGCCAATTCCAGCCGGACCGTAACCATGGTTCTGCTGGGCGACGGCATCGGGGACTATCTCGCGCCAGGCGAGCGATTCGTGCTATGCCGCGGGGGCGATGTGGGTTACGGGCTCGTGACCCGCCGGATCTTCGTGTGAGTAACAATGGGCCTCACCTTACGGGAGCGACGGGCCCTGGCGCGGATCCAGGAAGACCTGGGGGCCGCCGACCCTCGGCTCGCCTCGCTGCTGGATATGTTCGGCCGGCTCGCGGCTGCGGACGGCATGCCGCGGCACGAGCGCATCGGGGTGCCCGGCCGCGCCGCCCCGGGCCGCCAGCTGGGCCTCATGTGTCCGGCCGCCCCCGCCCGGCGTCCCGGCCGGAGGGGGGACACGCGGGGCTGGCAGCTGGCGGGCCTGCTGCTCTCGCTCGCCGCCGCTATCGTCCTGATCACCACCGCCGTGGTGAGCCGCGGCGCGGCCCCGGCCGGATGCCTGGCTCCGGGCACGATCGCCTGCGCCGGGCAGCTGCACCAGCGCTGGCAGCCGGCGTTGCCGCCGGTCAGGGCGCCCGGTGGCGGGCACCCTGACGGCGAGCGCCCGGCAATACCCAGCATGCCCGGCGCCCGGCCCGGCGGCAGCTAGCGGCGAGTGCCGCGGTGCCTCAGATCGGCAGGGTGAACTTGAGCGTGACGTTCAGGACATCCGCGAACATGAGGTAGAACAGCCACAGTCCGGTCCCGAGGTGGAAGAAGCCGAGCGCCCGCTCGCCGAGGGCCGGCAGCCGGGGCACGTCGGGCCCGAGCGTAACGAAGAAGTCGCTGATGTAGATGCACGTCAGGCCGATGAACAGGCCTCCGACGGGGGCGTCGCCGGCCTTGAAGAAGACGATCACGCCCAGGATCGAGATCAGCGTGAACCCGATGGTCATGCCCATGTTGGCCCTGGGGTCAGCCCGGCGCAGCCGGTTCCAGCCGATCGCGAACCAGTGCACGCCGTACGCGGTGAACGCGAGCGCCGCCATGTACAGCACGGGGTCCTTGAAGGTGCCGAACAGCGTCAGCCCGAGGAACAAATAGACACCGGTGATGAACTGCATAAAACCGGGCATCCAGATGCCCCACATGCCCGTCGCGAAGTCCACCCGCTCGTCGCGTTTCGGGAGGCCGAACAATTCCTGCGGCCCGTAGATGAGGTATCCGGTGCCCAGCCCCATGAAGCCGACGGCAAGCGGCGGGAATGACGAAGGGGGAAGGCTGACCACCGTTTGGGCCAGTGATAACGACATTTCTGTCCTCCAAAGTCGTGGGATGTCAGTATCGCATCACGATAGGGGAGACGTGCGCAAGATCAGCTCGCCGCGCGGCCGGCACGCCGCGCCGAGTTGCTACCGGCCGGGCTGCGGGCCGGGTGAGCCGGGCCGGGTCAGCCGGGGCGGGGCGGCTGACCCGGCGCCGGCCGTCAGCGCCGCCAGGCGTTCGATGACCGCCTGGGTCACCGGGTCCGGAGCGCCAAGCTCGGTGGCATAGTCGTGGGCGGCGCGCATCTCCGCCAGCCGCCGGGGCGCGTGCTGCCGGGTTCCCGCCATCAGCCTGGTGGCCAGCGCCGAGTCGGCGGCGGCGAGCTCGGCCGTGATCTGATCCCACAGCCAGCCCGTCAGCCCGGCCCGGGCGGCCACGTCCATGCTCTCGATCACCGCGGCGGCCAGTCCCTTCATGAAGATACTGCGCAGCAGCTTGCGCGCGGCCGCCGTGCCGGGCTCGGGCCCGGCGTCCTCCACCGGCACCCCGAGCGGCCGCAGGAACCTGGCCAGCTTCTCCCGGCCCGGGCCGGCCAGCGCCACCGGCGTCCGGAGCCCTGCCCGCGGCACCGGGGCCAGCACGGCGACGTCGGCGAACAACGCGCCGGTGCCGTCGAGGACCGCCGCCACCCGGCGCTTGGAGTCCGGTGAGGAGGTGTTGAGGTCGGCGTAGACGGCTCCTGCCCGCAGCCCGCCGGCCGCGTCCCTGGCCGCCCGCTCGGCGGCGGCGGCCGCGTTCACGCTCAGCACCAGGTCCGCGCCGTCGGCTGCCTCCGCCGCGGTCGAGGCCAGCCGCAGCCCGGGCGGCAGTGGCTCGCGCGGCCCGGCTGGGTCGTAACCGGACACCGGCACCCCGGCAGCGGCCAGGTCCGCCGCGTAGCGGGAGCCGGCCTCGCCGAGCCCGAGCACCGCGACGGTCACCGGGGTGCCCGTCCGGGTCACGAGCCCGGGCCGCGAGCGGCCGGGGAGGCGGCCAGTCCCGCACCGGCGAGCCCGGCCCCGGCCGGGCCGGCGCCGCCCGCCTGGTCCAGGTCGCGGAGCGCCCGGAGCACGTCGTCGAGGTGCTCGTGCATGGCTCTCTCGGCGGCGTCCGGGTCCCCTGCCGCGACCGCCTCAATGATCTTCCGATGCTGGTTCAGCGAAATGGCGGCCGGCCGTCCGGGCTCGAGCTCGAGCCGGAACTGATGCCGTACGAGCTGGCCGCGCAGCCGCTCGATGATGGCCGAGGCCGTCCCGTGCCCGGAGATCTGCCGGACCAGCGCGTGCACGCGGGCGTTCAGCTGCGCGTAGCCGAGCGCGTCCAGATGCTCGGCGGCCTGCTGCATCGCGTCGCCGACCTGGCGCAGTTCCGCTATCTGCGCGGACGTGGCGCGCTCGGCCGCCCTCGCGGCGATGAGGCCCTCGACCACCCGGCGCACCTCGGTGATCTCAATCGCCTCGGCCAGGCTCACCAGCCGGACCCGTGCCCCCCGGTGCCGCTGGACCTCGACCAGCCCTTCGTTCGCCAGCTCCTGCAGTGCCGTGCGCACCACCGACCTGCTGGCGCCGTACTGACTGCACAGGTCAGCTTCGATCAGGCGCTGACCAGGGACATACTGGCCCTTGTAGACAGCCTCGCGGATGACGGCCGCCAGCTCGGCCGGCAGCCGCTGAGCGCTGCTGCGATCTTTCACTCGGCCCCCTTATCCGCCAAAATTGTATACCTTCCTGTTCACATCCCCGGCCGGGGGTGTTCCGGCACGCCGGGCGCATCCGCGCTCGGTCCCGGCCGCCGGGCCGCGCCGGGTGCCCGCCGCCCGGCTCTGGTGCGCCGGCCGCCTCCTCAGCCAGCGCCACCGCGTAGCGTGATTCCGGGCAGGCGCGCACGGGCAGAGGGGGACATGCATGCTGGTCACCAACCATGTGCTGGCTGGTGCCCTGCTCGGCGGGAGCACGCGGCGGCCGCTCCCGGCCTTCCTGATCGGGGTGGCCTCGCACTTCGCGATGGATGCGGTACCGCACTGGGGGAAGTGGCGCGACCGGGAGTATTTCCTCCGGGTCGCGGTCGCGGACGGGCTGGCCGGGCTGACAGCGATGGGAGCGCTGCTGACAGTGGCCCGGCCGGAACGCCGGGCAGCGGTGGCCGCGGGCATGATCGGTGCCGCCCTGCCAGACCTCGACAAGCCCGCCGTGCTGTGGTTCGGGGCCTCGCCGTGGCCGGCGGCGGTCAACCGGTTCCACTCCCGCATCCAGGACGAGGCGGCTGGCAGGTTCTCGCTGGAAGCGGGGGCGGCCGCGGCGCTGGCGGCGGCTGCGGTCGCCGCTCTCCGGCGGCCCTGACCGGGCCTCGGCGGCCCGGAAATTCATGATCGTGGTACATCGGGAGGGTCGCGGCCCGCCCGAATCGACACGATCAAGGAAAGCACGTGCGCGGCTCGGGCCGGCTCGGGCCCCGGCGGCCCGGAAATTCATGATCGTGGTACATCGGGAGGTTCGAGCCCCGCCCGATCACACACGATCATGGAAAGCACGTGCGCGGCTCGGGCCAGAGAAGACCGGCTCGGACCAGAGAGGACCAGCTCGGGCCAGAGCGGGGCCAGAGAGGACCGGAGCGGGCCCCGGCGCACGCCCGCGATCAGGCGCCCGGCAAGCGGTCCAGGGCGGTGAGGATGCGCTTCTCTGACACGGGCACCGGGGTGCCCAGCGACTGCGCGAACAGGCTCACCCGGAACTCCTCGATCAGCCACCGCACCGACCGGGCCGACGGCCCCGACCGCACCGCCGCCGGCAAGGCCCCGGTGACCTGCTGATAAGCGTCCGCCACCCGGTGCACGTCCGCCATCCGCTCGGCGTCCCGGCCCGGATTCTCCGCCGCCTTGTCCAGCCGCAGGCCGATCGCCCGCAGGTAGCGGACCAGGTCGGGCAGCCGCCGGGCGCCGGTCTCGGCGATGAACCCCGGGTAGACAAGCCCGGCGAGCTGAGCCCGCAGGTCCTCGACGGCCGGGGCCAGCACCGGGCTGGCGGCCTGGCTGAGCCGGGTCTCCGCCTGCTGCGCCGCCAGCAGGACCTGCCCGGCCACGCCTACCACCCGGGTAGTGACCGAGTCCAGCGACTCCCGCGCCGCCGCCAGCAGCCGGCCGAACCCCGCCTCGTCCCAGGCCGGGCCGCCGGCGTCCGCGATCACCTGGTCGGCGGCGCAGGCAGCGCAGTCAGCCAGCAGGGCGGCAGCCCCGGGGTAGGGCGCCCGGCTCATAGCCAGCTTGGTGGCCGCCGGGAGCCGGCTTGCCACCGAACGGGCGGCCGCGACCCCGCCCGACGGCACCTGCAGCAGGATCAGCCGCCGGGTTCCCAGCCGCATCGACTCGTTCGCCTCGGCCTCGGTCGGCAGCAACCGGACGTCGGCCGAGTCGCCGGCATCCGCCAGCGCCGGGTACCCGCGGGCCTGCCCGTCGGTGAACACCCGCGGCAGCGTCCCCAGGCCGTCCCAGTCCCGCAGGCCCGTCCGGGTGATGCCGCCGGCCGCGTCGGCTGCCTCCGCCAGCGCCGCCCGCAGCCGCGGTGCCAGCCGGGCGCGCAGCTCGCCCAGGTCCTTCCCGGTCGCGACCTCCCGGCCGTCCTCAGTCACCCGGAACGTGATCCGCAGGTGAGCGGGCAGCCGGGACAGGTCGAAGGCGTCCCGCGGCACGCTCACGCCGCCGGTCCTGCTCAGCTCGGCCGCCAGCGCCGCCAGCAGGTCCCCGTGCGGCTGGCCCAGCCGGGTGAGGACCGCGGCGGCCACGTCCGGCGCGGGCACGAACGCCCGCCGCAGTTGCTTGGGCAGCGAACGGATCAGCTCGGTCACCAGCTCCTGCCGCCGGCCCGGCACCTGCCAGCCGAACTCGTCCGCGCTGGCCTGGTTCAGCGCGGTGAGCGGGATGTCCACGGTCACCCCGTCGTCCGCCTCCCCGGGCGCGAACTCGTAGGAGAGCGGGTACCCGGCCCAGCTGACCGGGTAGTCCTCCGGCCGGACCTCGTCAGCGGCGGGCCCGGCCAGGTCCGCCGGCGACAGCGTGAGCAGGTCCGGGCCGGCGGCCCGGGCCTGCTTCCACCACTGGTCGAAGTGGCGGGACGAGATCACGCTGGCCGGGATGCGCTGGTCGTAGAAGGAGTACAGGGCGTCGTCGTCGGCCACGATGCCGCGCCGCCGGGCCCGGCGCTCCACCTCCGCTGCCTCGTCGAGCAGTTGCTGGTTCTGCCGGAAGAACCGGTGGTGGGTCTCCCAGTCGCCCTCGACCAGGGCATGCTGGATGAACAGTTCCCTGGCGGCCACCGGGTCGATCCGCCCGTAGCCGACCGGCCGCGCCGCCACCAGCGGCAGCCCGTACAGCAGCACCTTCTCGGACGCCATCGCCGCCCCGCGGCGGCTGTCCCAGTGCGGCTCGCTGTAGCTGCGCCGGACCAGGTGCCCTGCCAGCGACTCCGCCCATTCGGGCTGGATCTGCGCCGCCACCCGGCCCCACAGCCGCGAGGTCTCGACCAGCTCGGCGGTGACCACCCACGGCGGCGGCTTACGCGCCAGCACCGAGTCCGGGAAGATCGCGAAGCGGGTGCCGCGCGCCCCCAGGAACTCCGCTGGCCCGCGTCGCTTCCCCCGCTGGGCGGGCCGCTGGTCCCGCATCCCGATGTGCGACAGCAGGCCCGCCAGCAGCGACAGGTGGATGCGCTCGGCCAGTTCCGCCGGGATGGCCGGCTCCGGCCCGGCCGCCGTCCCGCCCGTCCCGCCGTCCGCCGGACCGCTCATCGCCCGGGGGCCGTGCTGGCGGGCAGCACGCCCGCGGGAGCCATGATCGTTTGGAACGGAGATGCTGCCCCGGGACCGCCGGCGGCTATCGCGCTCGGGTACCACCCCGGTCTCCCTGGCGGCCTGCCGGAGCTGAGCGGTCAGGTCCTGCCATTCCCA
>JAIRTY010000150.1 GCA_031254715.1 Nocardiopsaceae bacterium
GCGGCCACCTCGTCGTCGCGGATCGCCCGCCAGCTCCGGCCGAGCCCGCTGCGGGCCAGGTTGGCCAGCAGCACCAGCGTGATCAGCGCGGCCACCGAGCAGATCCAGGCCTGCCACCGGGTCAGCGGGAACGCCGCGCCGAGCGAGACGGGGACGGTGATTGGCACGCCCAGGCCCTGGTCGCCGCCGAGCAGGCCCTGGAACCGGTTGGCCAGCGACGGCAGCGCGACGGCGAGCATGAGGGTGGCGCCCGCCAGGTACGGCCCCCGCAGCCGGGCCGCTGCCACCCCCACGATGGCCCCGGCGACGGCGGTGACGGCGGCGCTGGCGGGCAGCACTCCCCACAGCGGCCAGCCCAGATGGGCGGTGACCAGCGCGGTGAAGTAGGCGCCGATCGCCATGAACGCGCCGTGCCCCAGCGAGAGCTGGCCGCTGAGCCCGATCAGCATCGTGAGCCCGGCGACCGCGACCAGGTACACGGCGATCTGCGCGAGCTGGAAGTCCCGGAACGGGCTGAGCTGGATCGTCACCAGCCAGAGCACCACGGCCGCCACGACCGCGGCACCGAGATGGCGGAGCAGGGTCATGGTTACACCCGCCTCGGCCCGCTGCTGGCCAGCAGCCCGGATGGCTTGAGCATCAGCACCACCGCCAGCGCCGCCAGCCCGAACAGCGGGACCAGGTCCGAGCCCAGGTAGCCGCCGACGTAGTTGAGCAGGACCCCGAGGATCAGCCCCCCGATCACGGCGCCGGCCGGGCTGTCGAGGCCGCCGATCACCGCGGCGGTGAAACCGAGCACGAAGATCGAGTCCATGCTGCTCGGGTAGAGGAAGGTCGACGGGGACACGAGCAGGCCCGCGAGCGCGCCGATCAGGCCGGCCAGCGCCCAGCCGAGGGTGAGCACCCGCCCGACCCGGACCCCGAGCAGCCGGGCCGCCCGGGCGTTGAAGGCGGCCGCGCGCAGCCGCAGCCCGGCCGGCGTGTACCGGAACAGGGCGGCGAGGGCGAGCGCGGCGAGGAGCACGGCGCCGGCCACGAACAGGTCGTTGCGCGAGATCCCGAGCGGGAACGAGCCGGCCCGCAGCCCGGTGATGGAGAACGCCGCCGGGAAGGACCGGTACTGGCCGCCGTAGATGATCCCGGCGATGCCTTCCAGCAGCACCAGCAGCCCGATCGTGACCACCACGGCGTTCAGGACGGGCTTGCCCTCGGCGGGGCGGATGACGATCCGCTCGATCACGGCCCCGAGCACCAGCCCGGTGGCGAGCGCAGCGGCGAAGCCGAGCCAGTACGAGCCGGTGTGCTGGATGACCGTGAACGCAACGAACGTGGTGAGCATCGCCATCGCGCCCTGGCCGTAGTTGAGGATGCGGGTGCCGCGCCAGATCAGCACCAGCGACAGCCCGATCGCCGCGTACACCAGCCCGAAGCTGATGCCACCGAGCGTGAACTGGATGAACTCCCGCATCGGCGCTCTCCTGCCTCCTCCCGTCCGGGTCCGGCGTCCTAGAAGCCCAGGTAGTGCTTGCGGAGGGCGACGTCGGCGGCCAGTGCCGCGGCGGCCGACGCCGCCACCACCTTGCCCAGGTTGAGCACGACTCCCTGGTCGGCGATGGACAGCGCGCTGCGCGCGTTCTGCTCGACCAGCAGCACGGTCAGGCCCGCCTCGTCGCGCAGGCCGCGGATGAGCTCCATCACCTGAGCGACCATCCGGGGCGCGAGGCCGAGCGACGGCTCGTCGAGCAGCAGCACCCGCGGCCGCGCCTGCAGGGCGCGGGCGATGACCAGGATCTGCCGCTCGCCGCCGGACAGGGTGCCGGCGCTGCGGCGCCGGGCCCGGGCCAGCACGCCGAACCGCTGGTAGGCGTCGGCGAGCGCGGCCGCCCGGTCCCGGCGCCCGGCCCGCCACAGCCCGCCGAGCCGGAGGTTCTCCTCCACGGTGAGCTCGGTGATCACGCCCTGGCCCTCCGGCACGTGCGCGACCCCGGCGCGGGTCACCTCCTCCGGGCGGCGCCGGGTCAGGTCGGCGCCGTCCAGCAGGATCCGCCCCTGCCGTGGCCGGACCAGCCCGCTGACCGCCCCCAGCAGGGTGGTCTTGCCGGCGCCGTTGGCGCCCAGCACGGCCGTGATCGTGGCGGGCGCGACCGTGAGGGACACCCCCTGCAGAGCGAGCACGCCGCCGTAGCCCGCCACGACGTTCTCGACCGTCAGCTCCGCCGGGCTAGCCATCGGCTGCTCCCGCGTCGGGTGCTTCGTCCTGGGGTGCTTCGTCCTGGGGCGCTCCGTCCTCGGGTGATCCGTCCGGCCGGTCACCCGGCTGGGCCTCGGTCCCGAGGTACGCAGCGGTGACGGCCGGGTCGGCCTGGACCTCGCCCGGTGAGCCGAGCGCGATCAGCTTCCCGAAGTCCAGCACCGCGATCGAGTCGCAGACGCTCATCACCAGGTCCATCCGGTGCTCCACCACGACCACCGCGGCATCCCCGGTGAGCTGGGTGATCAGCCTGCCCAGTTCGGGCAGCTCCTGCTCGGGCAGGCCGCCGGCGGGCTCGTCGAGCAGCAGCAGCCGGGGCTGGGCGATGAGCGCCCGGGCCAGCGCGACCCGCTTGCGCAACCCGTACGGCAACTGGTCGGGCAGGCGGTCGGCCAGGTCGGCGGCGTCAACCCGCTCCAGCGCCGCCAGCGCGCGGTCGCGGAGCCGGCGCTCGTCCCGGTCTGAGCGCGGCAGCCCGGCCAGCGCGCTCCAGAAGCCTGCCCGGGCCTGCGGCGTGCCGCCCATCATCACGTTCTCCAGCACGGAAAGCCGGCTGAACAGGCCGACTCCCTGCAGGGTGCGGGCGATCCCGAGGCTGGCGAGCCGGTGCGGGCGCAGCCCGGTGAGGCCGGTGCCATCGAAGCGCAGCGCCCCCGACTGCGGCCGGACGAACCCGCACAGCACGTTGAGCAGCGTGGTCTTGCCCGCGCCGTTCGGGCCGATGACTCCCGTCACCTGGTGCGGGGCGGCCGTCAGCGAGACGGCGTCCAGGGCGGTGAGCCCGCCGAACCTGACCGTGACATCGCTGACCTCGAGCAAGCCATCGCCGGCCGTGTTCGGCACCGTCGCCGGCCCGGCTGATGAATTGCCGTTCATCACAGGCAACCTGCTTAAGGAGCGGTTATTGCTGCGCGATGAACCACAATTCAAGGCCAGCCCGTGATGATCGGCAATACCCGGTCAGATTCGTAGCCGAACCGATACCCGCCGTCCCGGGATTCATGATCAAGGCATCGCTGCCGCTATCACAACACCAATGCCTTGATCACCGGCGGGCCGGCTCGGGCGAGGGCGCCCCCGCCAGAGCCCGCCCGCCGGGCCTGGTGCGCGGCCTACTAGGTGGCCGGGGCGATGTTCTGGTTGAGGTGGAAGAGGTTGCCGGGGTCGTACCGGCGCTTGATGCCGGCCAGGCGGTCGTAGCCGGGCCCGAAGTTCTCCCGGACCCGCTGCTGGTCGTCCGCTGACGCGAAGTTGACGTACCCGCCGGGCTGTGAGTGCGGCGCCAGCGCCGCGTAGTAATCGCGCACCCAGCCGGTGTTGGCCTCGTTGTCGGCCGGATCCGGCCACATGCCGGCGATCACGCAGGCGTAGGAGGCGTCCCGGTGACCCCACGCGGTGGCGTCGGCCGGGACGTCATGGCAGGCGCCGTTGACCGGGTACAGGTGCACCGTGGAGTTGACCACCGGCACCCGCGGGCCGTGCTCGAGGTGGACGGCGATCGCGTCGTCGGTGAGTTCCCCGACGAACACCGCCTTCCAGTAGTGCTGCAGCCCGCGCGGGACGAGCGCGTCGAACGCGGAGTTGAGCGCCGGGTAGGGCATAGGTCCGACGTGCTCGGCCACCGGCGCTGCGACCTCCCGGAAGCGCTGCAGGATCCGCTCACCCTCGGCGGGGTCGCCCGTCCAGCAGGAG
>JAIRTY010000197.1 GCA_031254715.1 Nocardiopsaceae bacterium
AGATCGAGAAGCGGGTGCCGCGCGCCCCCAGGAACTCCGCAGGCCCGCGCCGCTTCCCCCGCTGGGCAGGCCGCTGGTCCCGCATCCCGATGTGCGACAGCAGGCCCGCCAGTAGCGACAGGTGGATGCGCTCGGCCAGTTCGGCCGGGGTGGCCGGCTCCGGCCCGGCCGCCGGCGCGCCCGTCCCGCCGGCCGCCGGACCGCCCAGCGCCCGGGGGCCGTGCTGGCGGGCAGCGCGCCCGCGCGAGCCACGATTGCTGCGAACGGGAGTAGTGCCCCGGGAGGGCCGGCGGCTATCGCGGTCGGCTACCACCCCCGTCTCCCTGGCGGCCTGCCGGAGCTGAGCGGTCAGGTCCTGCCATTCCCGCACCCGCAGGTAATGCAGGTGCTCGCGGCGGCACAGCCGCCGGAACGCGGATCCGGACAGCTCCTGCTGGCGGTCCCGCAGGTAGTCCCAGAGCCGGAGGTAGGCCAGGAAGTCCGAGCCCGGCTCGGCGAACCGCGCGTGCATGGCGTCGGCGGCCTCGCGCGAGTCGGCGGGCCGCTCCCGCGGGTCCACGATGGACAGCGCCGCGGCGATGATGATGACCTCGCGGGCGCAGCCGTTCCGCCCGGCCGCCAGGATCATCCGGCCCAGCCGCGGGTCCACCGGAAGCTGCGCCAGCTTGCGCCCGGTCCCGGTGAGCCGGTGCTCGCCGGAGTCGCGCTCGGAGAAGGCGCCGAGCTCTTGCAGCAGCCGGATGCCGTCCGCGACCTGCCGGGAGTCGGGCGGGTCGACGAACGGGAAGCCGGCCGGCTCGCCGAGCCCGAGCGCGGCCATCCGCAGCAGCACCGAGGCCAGGCTGGTGCGCAGGATTTCCGGGTCGGTGAACTCGGGCCGGGACGCGAAGTCCTCCTCGCTGTAGAGCCGCAGGCAGATCCCGTCGGAGGTGCGCCCGCAGCGGCCCTTGCGCTGGTTGGCCGACGCCTGCGAGATCGGCTCGATCGGCAGCCGCTGCACCTTGGTCCGGTTGCTGTAGCGGGAGATCCGGGCGGTGCCCGGGTCGATCACGTACCTGATGCCGGGAACTGTGAGCGAGGTCTCCGCCACGTTGGTGGCCAGCACCACCCGCCGCCGGCCGCCGGAGCTGGGCTGACCCTGCTTGCTTCGTTCGCCTCCGGCGCTCTGCTTGCTCCTTTCGCCTCCGGCGCTCTGCTGGTTTCTTTCGCCTCCGGCAAAAACCCTGAGCTGCTCGGCCGACGACAGCCGGGCGTAGAGCGGCAGCACCTCCAGGTCGTCCTCGCCGGCCAGGGCGTCGGCGGTGTCGCGGATCTCGCGCTCGCCGCTGAGGAATACCAGGATGCCGCCGGGCCCCTCGCCGCGCAGCTCGGCGATGCCGTCGCTGATGGCCTGCACCTGGTCCCGCGGCTCGGTGCCCGGGTCGTCCGGATCGGCGAGCGGCCGGTACCGGACCTCCACCGGGTAGGTGCGGCCGGACACCTCGATCACCGGCGCGCCCCAGCTCTGTTTGGCTGATTCGCCTCCGGCGCTCTGTGTGGCTGATTCGCCTCCGGCGCTCTGTTTGCTTGATTCGCCTCCGGCAAAATGAACGCTGAACCGCTCCGGGTCGATGGTGGCGGAGGTGATGATGAGCTTGAGATCGGGGCGGGCGGGCAGCAGCCGCTTCAGGTAGCCGAGGATGAAGTCGATGTTCAGGCTGCGCTCGTGCGCCTCGTCGATGATGAGCGTGTCGTAGCGGCGCAGCTGCCGGTCGCGGGCCAGCTCGGCCAGCAGGATGCCGTCGGTCATGACCTTGACCCGGGTGGCGTCGCTGGACGTATCGGCGAACCGCACCTTGAAGCCGACCGTCGTGCCCGGCTCGGTGCCGAGCTCGCGGGCGATCCGCTCGGCCACGGTACGGGCCGCGATCCGCCGCGGCTGGGTGTGGCCGATCTGGCCGGCGGTGCCGCGGCCGAGCTCAAGGCAGATCTTGGGAAGCTGGGTGGTCTTGCCGGAGCCGGTCTCGCCCGCCACGATGACCACCTGGTGGGCGGCGATGAGCCGGGCAATCTCCTCCCGCCGCTGGCTGACCGGCAGCTCGGGCGGGTAGGAGATGGCCAGCCCGGTCGCGGCGGGGTGGCGCGCGGCTGGCAGGGACACGCCTCAGCGGGCGGCGCGGTCGCCCGGCGGCCGGCGCCGCAGCGCCGGCTCGGCCAGCGCGGGCGGCTGCCAGCCCGCGTCGGCCTCATTGAGGGTGGTGCCGGGCGGGACGAGCTGGTCGATGCGGTCGAGCACGTCGTCGTCCAGCGCCACGGCTGTGCCCGCCAGCAGGTCGGTGAGCTGGTCCATGGTGCGAGGGCCGATGATCGCCGAGGTCACCGCCGGATGGGAAATCACGAACGCGATCGCCAGGTGGGTGAGCGAGCAGCCGGCGTCCGCCGCGATCTTGATGAGCTCCTCGACCACCTCCAGCTTGCGGGCGTTGCCAGGCAGCGACGGGTCGAACCGGGCGGGGATCCGCTGCGCCCGGCCGCTGGTCATGTCCACCCCGGTGTCGCGGCGGTACTTGCCGGTCAGCCAGCCGCCGGCCAGCGGGCTCCAGGTGATCACGCCCATGCCGTAGCGGGCGCAGGCTGGCAGCACGGCCGCCTCGGCGCCCCGGGCCAGGATGGAGTAGGGCGGCTGCTCGCAGCGGAACCGCTCGTACCCGCGGCGCTCGGCTGCCCATTGCGCCTCGACGATCTGCTCGGCCGGGAAGGTCGAGGAGCCGATCGCGCGCACCTTGCCGGCCCGGATCAGGTCGGTGAGGGCGGACAGGGTCTCCTCGATGTCGGTGGCCGGGTCCGGGCGGTGCATCTGGTAGAGGTCGATGTAGTCGGTGCGAAGCCGGCGCAGGCTGTTGTCGACTTCCCGGACCAGCCACCGCCGCGAGTTGCCGGCCATGTTCGGGTCGTCGCCCATGGCGCCGTGCGCCTTGGTGGCCAGCACCACCTGGTCCCGTCGTCCCGCCAGCGCCTTGCCGACGATCTCCTCCGACTCGCCGCGCGAATAGACGTCGGCGGTGTCGATGAAGTTGAGGCCGGCGTCCAGGGCCGCGTGAATGATCCGTATCGAGTCGTCGTGGTCGGGATTGCCCCAGCCGCCGAACATCATCGCCCCCAGGCAGTAGGGGCTGACCTTGATGCCGGTTCCGCCGAGTGCGCGCATCCGCATGCGAGTGCTCCTCCGGGGTCGCCGCGTAAGAGTGCCGCCAGTCCCGCTATCGTCTCAGCAGCCCGCCGCGGAGCGGGACGCGCCCTGCAGGCCCTAGTGGAGCATCTGACGGGTGTCGAAGGCGTGCCGCAGCATGTCGAATCGCAGCATCAGGTCGGAGATCCGCTGGATCGAGCGGGCGTCGGTGGTCAGCGGATAGCTGGGAAGCGTCTCGATCGCCGCGGTCGAGGCCGGCAGCTGGGCGAACTGCTGCATCCCCTTCTGGACCGCGGCCGGGTCGGTGCTGGCGATCCGCTGGCCTGCCAGGAACGCGCGGCGGAACGCGGCCGCCGTCTGCGGGTACTTCCGCTCCCATGACTGGGTGACGACGATCCCGCCGATCGGGAAGTTCTGGGTGGTGCCCTGGTCGGTGTCGGCCAGCGGCTGGGCGCCGATCGTCTCCTCCGCGCCGGTCACGAACGGCTCCGGCACCCACGCCGCGTTCACCTCGTGCTTCTGCAGGGCCTGGGCCATCTTCGGGAACGCAATGGCCTTGAAATGCACGTGGTCCTTCTGCAGCTGCATCGCGTTGTCGCTCAGCACCGAGGTGATCAGCAGCGTGCCGATGTTGTTGAGCACGTTGACGCCGATCGTCTTGCCCGCCAGGCCGGCCACGTTGTGGATGGGAGATCCGGCCGGGACCAGCAGTTCCTGCACGTTCGGCCCCATGACCGAGGCCGCCGCAAGGATCCGCAGCTTCGCGTTCTGCTTCGCGTCCGCGAGGATGTAGGAGACGTAGTTGCCGAGCGACACGTCGATCTTGCCGGATAGCTGCTGGTTGATCACCGTGGCGGAGCTGATCGCCGGGACGATCTTGACGTTCAGGCCCTGGGCCTTGAACAGCCCGCGCTGCTTGGCGATGTACAGCCCCGCCGAGTCTGCCGCCGGGACCGCGGCCACCGTCAGGTTGTGCTTTTCCACCTGGGGCGGTGAGGCATGTCCGCTGCTGGCGGAGCAGCCGGCGGCGAGCAGGGCGAGCGCGGCCGCAGTAGCGGCAGCGGCCATGGGCAGGCGCGGAAACCGGTATGTCATGTCGTGTGATCGCCTCAATCCCCGCTCCGGACCGTGACGAACACTAGGCAGACTCGTACCTGAAATCAACCGATTCCGGCCATCTCGCATCAGACTGGCGATCGCCGGGCAGCGGCCCGCCGGGCCGGTTACCGGCTCCCGGCGCCGTGCCCGGCCAGGAAGCCCGTGATCAGATCGGCGAACTCGGAGGGCCGTTCGAGGTGAGGGGAGTGACCGCAGCCGGCCAGCACGTGCTCGGTGTATCGGCCGCCGGCCGCCCGGTACCGGTCCAGCACCGCCCGTAGCTGGCTGACCATCGGCTGGGCCGGGAACACGTCCGGGCCCGGCCAGCCGGGGACCGCCCCGAGCGCGCCGAGGTTGCCCAGATCGACCAGCGAGGCATCGGACACGATCTGATCCGCGTCGCCGCGGATCCACAGCACGTCCGGCCGGTCCGCCACCGCGGCGAACCCGGACAGGTCGCAGAACCTGGGCGAGATGGCGTTGTTCACGCCCCGCTCGCCGGGCGCAGCGCCGGGCCAGTTCGGCGATGCCACGACGTCCCCGGGATAGTGGTCGTCGCCGGTGGCCATCGCCAGCATCGCATCCACCAGGTCATCCTCCAGCGCCGGGAGGAACGAGGCGGGTGGCCGCACATACAGCGAGGTGAGCACCTGCCGGGGGGAGGCCGGGTCGTCGGCGTCCCGGTCGCCGGCCGCGATCCGCCGGACCATTTCCGGGTTGGCGGTGCCGCCGCCCGACCCGGCGAAGTCCGGCCAGCACGGGGCGCCGGCCTCGCCGCGGGTGCCGCCGAACCCGAACGGCGACATCGGGCTCTCCAGCACGATGGAGGCGACCGTGCCCGGGTGGTCGATCGCGTATTGCATCGCCACCCCGCCGCCCAGCGACCACCCGAGCAGGTGCACCCGCTGGCCGGGCGGGACCAGGCTGCCCTCGGTGAGGAGGGCGTGCAGGTCGTCGGCGAAGTCCCGGAGGCCGCGCCGGGCGTCCACCGGCGCCGGCTCCGAACCGCCGAAGCCCCGCAGGTCCGGCGCGAGGCACCGGCAGCGGCCGGCCAGCAGCGGCATGATCTCGGCAAAGAACCTGGCGGCCGACACGTTGCCGTGCACCATTACCAGCGCCGGCGCGTCCGCCGGGCCTGCCTGCAGGACGTGGGTGCGCAGCCGTGAGGTGGTGATCTGGGTCCCGGTGACGCCCGCGGGCAGTGACGACATGGCGGTCATTATCCAGCACCGGTGCCCAGCCCGGCCGCGCTGCTCGCGGCGATCCGCTCAGGCGGATGTGGCAACCGCGTCGCAGATGTGCTGCCACGCCTGGGTGACGTGGCGGCGCTCGGTTCGGGTGCCGCCGATGGCCATCCGCAACGCGACCCGGCCGCCGACCTTGGTGTGGGTGAGATAGAGATCGCCAGCGGCGTTCAGGCGCTCCATCAGGCCGAGGTTCGCCCGGTCCTGGTCCGCCGGGCCGGTGGTGCGCAGGCGGAAGCAGACGAGGGCCAGCGGGTGCGGGGCGACCAGTTCGAACCGGTCGTCGGAGTGAACCAGGGCGGCGAACTCGGCGGCCAGATCCACATGCCGGCGGATGTGGGCGCGCAGCCCCTCGGCGCCGTACCAGCGGATCACGGCCCACAGCTTCAGCGCCCGGAACCGGCGGCCGAGCGGGATCTGCCAGTCGCGGTAGTCGACGACCGCGCCGGACTCGCTGGCCTGGTTCCGCAGGAACTCCGGGAGTATGGACAGCGCCGCCACCAGGTCTGCGCGGTCGGCCACCCAGAACGCGTCGCAGTCGAAGTTGGTGAGCAGCCACTTGTGCGGGTTGGTGGCATAGGAGTCGGCGTACTCCGCTCCGTTGTTGACCCAGCGCAGCTCCGGGCACACGGCGGCCACGCCGGCATAGGCGGCGTCGATGTGGAGCCAGATGCATCGCTCGCGGCAGATCTCCCCGATCGCGGCGACCGGGTCGATCGCGGCCGTCGACGTGGTGCCCACGGTCGCCATCACCATCACCGGCCTCACCCCGGCCGCCGTGTCGGCCTCGACCAGGTCGCGCAGATGCCGCGGATCCATCGCCTGGGTCTGCGGGTCTACCTCGACCTTGCGCAGCGCCCGCTCGCCGAGGCCCGCGATGACGACGGCCTTGTCGATCGCCGAGTGCGCCTCGGCCGATGCGTACACGGCGTACCGGCCGCCGGCGCCGTCGGCTCGTACCGATCCCGAGCTCGCCCGCTGCAGCGCGGCCGCCAGTGCGACCAGCACCGAGCTGGAAGCGGTGTCCTGGATGACGCCGCCGCCGGGACCGTCCGAGCCGAACCGGCCCGGCAGGCCGAGCAGCTCGGCCAGCCAGTCCAGCGTCAGCTGCTCCAGCTCGGTGCAGGCCGGGCTGGTCGCCCACAGCATGCCCTGCACGCCGAGCCCGGACGACAGCAGGTCGCCGAGCACCGCCGGCCCGGAGGCGTTCGCCGGGTAATAGGCGAAAAATCGCGGATGCTGCCAATGCGTCACCCCCGGCAGCACCACCCGGTCCATATCGGCCAGCAAGGCCTCGAACGGCTCACCCCGCTCGGGCGGGTGCGCCGGCAGCCGGCGGCGGACCTCACCCGGCTCTGCCTGCGACCGCACCGGCAGCGATTCAACCCGCTCCCAGTAGTCGGCGATCCAGTCCACGACCTGACGGCCGTACTTGCGAAACTCCTCCGGTGTCATGGCAGGACTCCTCGGCTAGGCCCGGCGGCCGATCATCGATCGCACCTCAGGGGATCAATTATCCGGACTCGCGCCGCAGGCCTGCTGGTCCGCGTTTCGGGTAGCGTCGGGCACACGGTCAGGCGTAGCCGGGGGTTGGCGTGAGTGTCGTGTTCCGGGCCGACGGGGTCCCGCTGGCCTCGCGCGTCGACTACTGGCGGGAGATCATCAGCGACGTTTTCCTGCCGCTCGACCTCCGCGGTGAGGCCGGCCCGGACTCGGCTGCCGAGTTGCGCACCGCCGAGATCGGGCCGATCCGGCTCTCTGAGTCGGTCACCGGCCCCGGGTCCTCGTTCCTGACCGGCCGGACGCCTCGCCTCATCCGCAGCTCGGATCCGGACATTTGCCTGGTCGGAGTGCTCGTCGAAGGCGAATTGCGCGTGGCGCAGGACGGTCGGCGGGCCGTTTTGCGCCCCGGCGATCTGTCGTTCACCGACCCTGGGCGGCCGTTCGAGCACTCCTTCACCGCTGTCCGCAACATCAGGCTGAGCGTCCCGAAGGCGATGATCGGATTGCGCGATCGCGAGCTGGGCGAGCTGACCGGCGTGCGCATCCCCGGCGACCGGGGAGCGGGCGCGCTGGCCTCGGCGCTCGCCCCGCAGCTCGCGCACAGTGTCGACGAGCTGCCGGCATCGGAGGTGGCACGGCTGGGCACCGCGGTCGTCGATGTGCTGGCCGTGGCGCTGGCCGGACGTCTCGGCCGGGCCTCAGCGGTGCCCGGGGCACGAGAACGCACACTGCTGCACCGCGTCTACGGGCTCATCGAGCAGCAGCTCGCCGACCCCGGGCTCTCGCCGCGCAGCATCGCCGCCGCGCTCCACATCTCGCTGCGCTACCTGTACCGGCTGTTCGAGGCCGAGCCGGTGACTGTCAGCGACTGGATCCGGCGGCGCCGGCTGCAGCGGTGCCGTCAGGACCTACGTGATCCCGCTCAGCGCAACCGGCCGGTCGCCGCGATCGGCGCGCACTGGGGATTCCTGAGCGCGTCGCATTTCAGCCGCGTCTTCCGCGACGCTTACCGGGTCTCACCCGCGGAGTTCCGGGGCACGGACCGGCAATGAGGGTGCACTGATCGGTAACGACACCGGTGCCGGGCATGGCCGAGCATGGTCACGTGACTCGTGCAGATGGAGATCCGGTGCCGCCCCCGCCGTCCGGTGCGCTGCTGCTGCCACCCGGTGACGGCGAGGGGCTGTGGCATCTCGACACGCTGTGGACGCATCAGACACCGCCCGGCTCGCCACCCTGCTCATCCCCGGCACCTGCGAAGCCTTCTTCCGCGCCACCGGGCGCCCGGCCGGATCGCTCACTCTCCCGCCGCCGCGGCAGCCCGACCTGGACGCGTTGCTGGCAGGCATGCGCGAACACGGCATCGAGTACCTCGCCCCGCCACCGGCTCGGTAGCGCGGTGGGCGGAGGGATCCCGCCCGTTACATGGGACTCTCAGTTGCCGTGGGCCCGGACGACGCCCTGGCTGTGCGATGGCTCGTAGTGCTCGGCGAACAGCTTGGCGACCAGCTCACCGCGGCTGGACACGCCGACCTTGCGGAAGATCATTTTGATGTAGTCGCGCACGGTGTGCGCCGACAAGAACAGCTCTCCGCTGATCTCGGCGGTGCCCGCGCCACGCGCGATCAGGCGCGTGATCTGCTGTTCCCGGTCGGTCAGGTCGTAGGCCTGCCCGACGATCGGCGCTATTTCGGCCGCCTTGGCCGGCTCGATCACCACGGCGATGCTGCGCAGGCAGCCCTCGGCCTCGCGCAGGCTTGAGGCGTGGCAGACCAGCCACAGCCCCCGGCGGGTGCGCACCCGTGCGCGGGCGGTCCCATCACCGCGCCCGCCTGCGACCGCCCGGGCCCGGAACACCGTGGCCAGCATCCACATCGGCACTGGGACACCGAGGTCGCTGGGCAGGTCCTGGTCATGGGGCAGCTCGGCCAGCCACGCACTTGCCTGCTCGTCGGCAGAGACCAGCGCGCCGTCCTGGCCGAACACCATGACACCCGGGCCGTCCGGCCGTACCGGCCCACCCAGCGGCCCGGCCGGCTGGGCGCGAACCCGAAGCGCCTCGCCAAGGGGAGCGGACAAGCTTGCCACCAGCTCAATCTCCGGCGAGGTGAACGCGGCCCCGCCGCGGCGGAACAAGTTGATCGCGCCCCAGGGACTGTCGCCTACCCGGAGCACGGCCCGCAGTTCGTCGGTGAAGCCCGACGGTTCCATGAACTCCCGGTAGCGGGCGCTCTGCCGCGGGTCGGCGACTGTGGCCCGCAGTGCCGCCGCCGGCCGTTCGGCGCGGGCGATGTCCCGGAACAGGATGACATCGCGGACCAGGAACTCCCGGCGCCACAGCTCTGAGCACTGCTCCGCGCCGCCTCCGAGCTCGAGATCGTCGGCCAGGGTGGGAGCCGTGGGCAACCCGGTGCCCGGATCGGTTGTCAGCCACACCGCCGCGTCGAACGGCACCAGGTGGCGCAGGCGCGCCGACGCCGCAGCGAAGACGCCGACGGCGTCCGGCGCTCGCTGGACCTGCACCACGAGCTCGTCACGCCGCCGCCGGACGCCCGGTTGCATAGCCACAGGCATAACAGCCATCGTCGGCCAGGGCCGACCAGGCTGCAACCCCGCAAACAGGGGTGATCCAGGTAGGACGCTGGGCAAACCCCGCGATCGGGGGGTTGGCGCCGGCGCTCGCGGCCGGGACTCTGGGCCAGTACCCCAGGTCGACAAGACACTTCGCCAGGAGCAAGCCGACATGAGCCATCCGACCAGAGCCGCGCCAATGGCGCCGGAGCGCCAGTTCGTCCTCGGCCAGCAACTCCGGGCCACCATCTTGACCACCGGGGCAGAGACCAGCGGCCGTCACGACCTCACCGACAGCATGCTGGCCGCGGGCGAGATGACTCCCCTGCACCTGCACACCAGGTACGAGGAGCGTCTCTTTGTGGTGTCCGGCTCCCTGATCGTGTGGGCCGGCCCGGACCAGTTGACCCTGCGCCCGGGCGACTACTACCACATCCCGATCAACGTCCCGCACGCGGTTCAGACCGGCCCCGAGGGCGCACACGCGCTCCACATCAGCTCACCTGCCGGGTTCGCCGAACTCATCGCCCGAACTGGCACACCCGCCCAT
>JAIRTY010000669.1 GCA_031254715.1 Nocardiopsaceae bacterium
CGGCCCGCCCGCCGGTCCGCCCGCTGCCGAGCTCATCGCCGCCGGGTACGAGCTGGAGAACGCCGACGCCCCGCTGCTGCATCACGGGATCAACCTGGCCGATCTCGCCCACCTGCTGGACTTCGGCTCGGCCGGGGTGATCCCGCCCGCTGCCGCCCGCCGCCTGCTGGCACTGGTGCTCGAGGTGATGGAGCTTCCCGCCGCCAGCTTCCCCTACGACCCCGCCTACGGCGAGCCGTACAACTCCCGGGAACGGTACTTCGCCGAGCGGGCCGGTGACACCGCGGGCTGGCTGCACGCGGGCCGGCCGCGGCGGGAAGCGATCCGGGTCGCCTTCCGGCTGCGGCTGCGCGATGACCTGACCCGGCTCATCGAGGCGGCCACGGCGCTGGCTGCGGAACTGGCGGCGCGGGCTCGTGATCACAACGAGACGCTGATGGCCGACCAGACCTATCTTCAACACGCCCAGCCGTCCACGTTCGGGCACTACGTGCTGTCCTTCGCCTACCCCGTGCTGCGCGCCGCCCGGCGGCTGGCCGAGGCGCTGGAATGGGCCGATGCGAGCCCGGGCGGGGCCGGCTGCGTCAACGGCACCCGGCTGCGGTCCGACCGGGCGCAGGTGGCGGCGCTGCTCGGCTTCCGTGCCATCGCCGAGCACACCCGGGACGCGATGTGGCAGACGGACGGGCTGTTCGACATGGTGAGCGCCGCCGCCGGGCTGGTGGTCACCCAGTCCGAGCTCGCCGAGGACCTGGAGATCTGGGCCAGCCAGGAATTCGACTACGTCAGCCTGGCCGACGGCTACAGCCGGGCGAGCGTGCTCATGCCGCAAAAGCGCAACCCGTACGCGCTCGCGATCATCCGCGGGGCGGCCGGGACCCTGATCGGGAAGCTGACCGGGCTGCTCGCGGTCGCCAAGACCCCGTCGGCCCGGAGCGACAACCTGATCTTCGCTTACGGCGAGGTCCCGCGCGCGCTGGACCTGGCGGTGCGGACCACCCAGCTGTCCACCGGCGTGATCCGGACCCTGCACGTGAACTCCGCCCGGATGCGGGCGGCGCTCGACGCAGGCTTCGCGCAGGCGACCGACCTGGCCGAGTACGTCCTGGCCGAGTGCGGGATCGATTACCGGACCGCGTACCGGGTGGTCGGCCATGCGGTCAGGCAGGCGAGCAGCGCCGGCCTGCACGGCGCCGACGTCGACGGCAGGATGCTGGACGAATCGGCCATCGCGATCACCGGCAGGCCGCTCGGCCTGGCCGGACGCGATCTCGCGCCGGTGCTCGACCCGGCCCAGGTGGTGCGCAGCCGGACCGGCCTGGGCGGTGCCGCGCCGGCCGAGGTTGCCCGGATGTCGCAGGAGGTCAGCTCCTGGGCCGCGGAGCTGGCCGGGGAGGCACGGCGGTGGCGGGAGACCTACCTGGCGGCCGGGAACGCGCTGGTTGCCACCGCCCGCAAGTGCCTGGCGGCGGAAACGGATGCTGAATTCGCCGCGCTCGCGGCCGCCGCACCGGGCGGCCAGCAGCGGGGGAGCGGCCCGCGGCCGCGGGGGAACGGAGAACGCCAATGACGCAGCCGGTCAGCAGCCCGCTGCCGCTACCGCGGCGGGTCGCAGTGGTCAACGTGGGCCTGCCGCTGTTCGCCGACGCGGTCCGCGAGCAATCGGCGCCGGTCGTCTCGGTCGACTGGCAGATCCCGGCGGGCGGCGACCCGGCCGCCGTGGCGGCCCTGGGCAGGCTGCTCGGCCCGCAGGCGGACCGGATCGACGCCGCGAACGCGGAGCTTCTGCGGCGCCTGGACCAGGGCGTCCCGCTCGTCACCGGGGTCACCTCGGTAGCGGCCGCCGTTCCCGGCCTGCCCGGCCGGACGCTGCTGCACTGCGGGCCGGCCATCGGCTACCCGGAGGCGCCCGACCCGCTGCGCCGCTCGCTGCAGGCCGTGACGGTCGCCGAGGGCTGGGCGGCCGGCCCGGAGCAGGCGCACGACCTGCTGGCGCGCGGCGAGATCAGTCTGAGCCCGGCGAACGAGCACCGGATCGTGGTGCCGATGGCCACCGCCCTCGGCCCGAGTGATCCGCTGTATGAGGCGGTGACCGAGGCGGGCGGGACCACCGCGTTCGCGCCGCTCTCGCAGGGCCCCGGGGAGGTCGCCTGGTTCGGCTGCGCCACCAGCGCGGCCATCGGCCGGCTGGTCTTCCTCCGGGACGTGGCCGCCCCGGTGATCGGCGAGATTCTCACCCGGACCGGCCCGCTGGACGTGCTGTCGCTGGCCGCCCAGGCGGTGGCGATGGGCGACGACGTGCATGTCCGCACTCAGGCCGCCACCAACCTGCTGATCAGGGAATGGCTGCCGGCGCTGGCCGGGCTCAGCGGCGACGGCGCCCGGGCGTTCGCCGGCTTCCTCGCCGGCAACCACCTGTTCTTCCTGACCCTGGCGATGGCGGCGGCGCGCTCGGTCACCGAATGGGCGGCACAGGTCGAAGGCGCGTCCATCGTGACCACGATGGCGCGGAACGGGACGGAGTTCGGCATCCGGCTGGCCGGTTCTGGCCAGTGGTTCACGGCCGAGGCGCCCGAAGTCGGGAACGCGCTCTACTACCCGGGTGAAGGGCCCGAGAGCAGCGCCAGGGACATCGGCGACAGCGCCGTGCTGGAACTCACCGGGCTCGGGGCGGCCGCCGCGGCCGGCTCGCCCGCGGTGGCCCAGCTGCTGGGCGGTTCGATGCAGGACGCCGCGGCGCTGACCGAGCGGCTGATAGCCGTCTGCGCTGGCCGCTCAAGCCGGTTCAAGATCCCGGCGCTCGACAACGCGGGCACGCCGCTCGGGGTGGACGTCCGCCGGGTGGTCGAGCTGGCCTCCGCCCCGGCGGTGACCACCGGGATCCTGCACCGCCACAACGGGTCCGGGCAGGTTGGCGCGGGCGTGGCGGAGGCGCCGCTGAGCTGTTTCGCCGCCGCGCTGGCGGATCTTGATCGCCGGCTCGCCGGGTCGTCAGCGGCCTGAGCCGGGGGACAGGGTCACCCGGCGGGCTCCGGGCCGGCCACGGTGACCTCGACCGGCGGCGATGCCGCGAGCGTGTTGGACACATAGCAGACCCGCAGCGCGGGCTGGACGAGCTGCCGGACCACGTCCGGCGGCGCGTCCGATCGCACCGTCAGCTGCAGCCGGGAGAACCGCGGCCCGTCATAGGTGCCGGTGGCGGTGACGGCGAGACCGGGCAGGCTGATCCCGCGCTTGCCGCCCGCCCAGCTCAGCGCCAGGGCGTAGCAGGAGGACATGGCCGCGAGCAGGTACTCGGTCGGCATCGGCCCGGCGCCGGTGCCACCCGCTTCCGGCGGCTCGTCGACCACCATGGTGAACCCGCCGGCCTCGACCCGGCACCGCCAGCCGCCCTCCCACCGCGCGGTCACCGAGTTGGTCAGGTGCTGGCCCGGGGGGACG
>JAIRTY010000375.1 GCA_031254715.1 Nocardiopsaceae bacterium
GAGCAGGTTCGCCCCTTCCCGCTCGATCCGCTGCAGGTAGGTGTCGAACAGGGACTGGAACTTCTTGCGCGTCTCGTCGTCGGCGGCGCGCTGCGCGATCAGGTGCTCCCCGCCGGTGAGCTCGCTGGTCTCCCCGAACAGCACCGTCCCGCCCGCGTCCACCCACCGGTCGACCACCTCGGCTGTGGTGGGGCAGGATCCGAGCCCGCTGGTCGTGTCCGACTCGCCGCACTTGATGCTCATCATGATCTCGCCCGGCTCGGCAGGCTCGCGCTGGCACTCGCTGGCATCCTGCACGAACTGGGCGAGCCGCCGGGCGGCCTGCTGCTGGGTTCGCAGGTCCCCGTTGCCCTCGATCCAGAACCCGTCCACCGGCTTGCCGGTCGCGGCGATACCGTCGGCCACG
The DNA here is from genome assembly GCA_031254715.1 of Nocardiopsaceae bacterium. Taxonomy (GTDB): domain Bacteria; phylum Actinomycetota; class Actinomycetes; order Streptosporangiales; family Streptosporangiaceae; genus JAIRTY01. Next base: position 407 of record JAIRTY010000375.1, read on the forward strand.
CGGCCGGTCCAGTTCGGCTCGATCCCCACCACCACCGCGGCGGCGACGTTGGGGTTGGCGCCGGTCCCGATCAGGGTCCGGAAGGTCAACTCGAGGTCTTCCCCGAACTGCAGCCTGCCGTAATGGTGCGGCAGTGCCAGCGCGCCGGGGACCGTTTTCGCCGCCGCCTCGCACACCGCGTTCGACAGGTCATCGACCGGGATGATGACCACCGAGTTGCGTGTCCCGACGGTCCCGTCCGGGCGGCGGTAGCCAGTCAGCGGGCCGTGCTGCTGTGCCACCGGATGCTCCTCAGGTTGTGGACGTGCACGTGCTGGCCGACGGCGATCGCCGCCGTGGCCACGGCTACCGGTACCCCGTACTCGATGACCTCCGCCCCGCTGGGGATGTCCCGCAGCGCGAATTTATGGCCGAGCGGCACGGACTCGGTCAGGTGCGCCGTGACCGATTCCGGTCCCCGCAGGTACCCGCCTTCCATCTGCCCGGGGGACAGGTCCCGCATCGCGACCGCGACGCTGTCACCCTGGGCGTGCGCCAGGAAGCCTGGCTGACGGCCTGCTGTCATCATCATGACTCCATGGAATTCAGAGGTCTTACCTCTGACAGTAGCGATGGCGCGGCGAGACGGTCAACCGCCGACCTGCCCGGCGGCAGGCCCCGCCTGTAACCGTTTGCTGTGCTGCATCGTGCAGATCCGCAAGCCGCCCCGGCCACAGCGGCTCCCAGGCCGGCAGCAGGTAAACTGGCCTGACCACGCACGGACGGTAGGAGAAGGCGTGAGCACCAACGCTGATCTGTGGCTGCCGCTGCGCCAGGGCAAGGTCTCCGACCTGATCGCGCGCCGCATCCTAGACGTCATCTCGGCCGACATGCTGAAGCCGGGTGACCGGCTCCCGCCGGAACGGGAGCTCGCCGCCATGCTCAAGACCAGCCGCCCGTCACTACGCGAGGCCCTGCGGTCCCTCAATGCGCAGGGTTTTCTCGAGATCCGGCACGGCGCCGGGGTATTCGTCACCGACCCGGCGACCACCCGCACCCTGCGGGAGGCCCTCGCCACCGAGAAGATGAGCCTCACCGAGCTGTTCGACATGCGCGAGGTGCTGGAACTCCCCGCCGCGGAGTGGGCAGCGCGCACCGGTGACGCGGCCAATCTGGCGGCGGTGGAGGATGCTTACGACACGCTCCACGCCGCCAGCCTGGCACTCGAGCCCGACTGGACGGAGTTGCAGCGGCTGGACTCGCTGTTTCACTTGCGGATCGTGGAGGCCGCAGGCAACCGGTTCCTGATCCGCACGCTCGGCGTGCTGCAGGAGATCCTCGCCCGTGGCATGGAGACGACCCTGCAGGCCCCCGGGCGGCTGGAAAAGTCCCGGCGCGATCACGAGCGGATACTGGCCGCCCTGCGCGCGCGGGACCCGGCAGCCGCGCGCCGAGCGGCCAGAACCCACATCCGGGGCGCGCGGGCCGCCGCGATCCCCCGCCCCTAAGGCCGCGAATGGCCGTCACCTCGAGGCTGACGCCGGTTAGCTCAGCGTCCGTCGGCAGCTTGCAGGAATCGTTCTCTTACGTCGCGCACGTGCCGGCGGCTGACGGGAAGCACGCGCCCCCAGACGGTGACCGTGTGGTTGCGCCCGAGGACGGCGAACTCGGTGATGGCCCGGATCGGGACAAGGTATCCGCGGTGTATGCGTACGAAGCCATGCGGGGACCAGCGTTCCTCGACACGCGAGATCGGCATCCGGGTGAGATGCGCCGAGCCATCAGTCAGATGGAGGCGCACATAGTCGCCGACTGCCTCCACCCAGGACACCTGCCCGCATTCGATCATCTTCGTGCGGCCCGAGACCTCGACGGGAAGGGCGGGGGCGGGCTTCCCGGTCCATGCCCTCGCCTGAGCCCCATCCGAGCCCAGGGCGCGCTGTAGCGCCTTCTCCACCCGGGCCCTGGAGATCGGCTTCAGGAGGTAGTCACGAGCCTGGACGTCGAAGGCTCTGACGGCGTACTCCTCGTAGGCGGTCACGAAGATGACGACCGGCGAGACGGCACACTGCTGAAGGAGCTGCGCGACCTCGAGACCATCGAGGCCGGGCATGCGGACATCCAGGAACAGCAGGTCGTACTGGTGGCGCTGCAAATGGCGGATCGCCTCGCTGGAACTACCCGCGGCATGC
>JAIRTY010000685.1 GCA_031254715.1 Nocardiopsaceae bacterium
GTCCCGCCCCCCGCCCCGCCGGCCCAGCTCCCGCCGGAGCCGGGCCCGCCGCCGGCGCGGCGCCCGCCGCCGGAGCTGGACCCGCCGCCGGAGCCGCAGCCGCGCCGGCCTGCCCCGCGGCATCGGCCGCGGCGGCCAGGATGCCGGGCACTGCCGCCAGGAACTGATCGGCTTCCCCGGCGCTCAGGATCAGCGGCGGCGCGAGCCGGATCGCGTCCGGCTGGACCACGTTCACCAGGAACCCGGCGTCCCGGGCAGCCGCCTCCACAGCACCAGCGACGGGCCCGGTCAGCACAGCCGCGAGCCACAGGCCCCGGCCCCTGACTCCTGCCAGCAGCGGGTGGCTGATCGCGCCGATCCCGGCCGCCAGCTTGTCTCCGGTCGCCGCCGCCCGCGCCAGCAGGCCCTCGGTCTCGATCGTGTCCAGCACCGCGAGCGCGGCCGCGCAGGCGACCGGGTTGCCGCCGAACGTGCTGCCGTGATCGCCCTTGCGCAGCGCCGTGGCAGCGGCGCCGAGCCCGATGCAGGCACCGATCGGCAGCCCGCCGCCCAGGCCCTTGGCCAGGGTCAGCACGTCCGGCAGCACTCCGTCCGCCTGATGCGCGAACCAGGTCCCCGACCGCCCGATGCCGCTCTGGATCTCATCGGTGACCAGCAGCGCGCCCGCCGCGTCGCAGGCGTCCCTGGCCGCCCGCAGGTAGCCGTCCGGCGCGGGCACGACGCCGGCCTCGCCCTGGCACGGCTCGAGGAACACCGCGGCGCAGTCCGCGCGGGTCGCCGCCGCCAGCGCCCCGGCGTCGCCGAACGGGACGAACCGTACCTCCACCCCGAACGGGGCGAACGGCTCCCGGATGGACGCCTTGCCGGTGAGGGCGAGCGAGCCCATCGTCCGGCCGTGGAAGCCGTTCTCCGCCGCCACGATGACCGGCCGCCCCGGCCCGGCAGCTCGGCGGACCAGCTTCAGCGCGGCCTCGTTGGCCTCGGTGCCTGAGTTACAGAAGAACACCCGGCCGTCCGCGCCGAGCAGCCCGAGCAGCCGTTCGGCCAGGTCCACCTCGGGCTCGTGCAGGAACAGGTTGGAGGTGTGCGCCAGCGTCGCCACCTGCTTGGTGACCACGTCCACCAGGGCCGGGTGGGCGTGCCCGAGGGAGCTGACCGCGATGCCGGCGATGAGATCCAGGTACTCGCGTCCGTCGGCGTCCCATACCCGGCAGCCCTGGCCGTGGCTGAGCGCCACCGGCGGGATCCCGTAGTTGCCCATCAGGGCGCCGGTGAAGCGCTGTTGCAGGGTCGCGGTATCGCTCATGCGGGTGCTCCGTCCGGGACGACCATGGTGCCGATGCCGGAGTCGGTGAAGATCTCCAGCAGCACGGCGTGCGGCAGCCGGCCGTCGAGCACGTGCGCCCGCGGCACGCCGCCCTGCACGGCGCGCAAGCACGCCTCCATCTTGGGGATCATGCCGCTGCTCAGGCCCGGCAGCAGCTGCGCCAGCTCGGCCGCGGTCAGGTAGCTGATCACGTCGGGCCCGCCATCTCCGGCCTCCCCGCCAGCGGCCTCCGCCCCAGCGGACTCCGCCGCACCGGGCCCGACCGCACCGGGCCCGACCGCACCGGGCCCGACCGCACCGGGCTCCGCCGCACCGGGCTCTCCGCCCCCCGCAACGCGCTCGCCATCCCAGTCCGCGTACAGGCCCGCCACGTCGGTGAGGACCACGAGCTTGCCCGCGCCCAGGGCAGCGGCCAGGGCAGCGGCGGCGGTGTCGGCGTTCACGTTGTAGACCTGGCCGTCGGCGCCGCGGGCGACGCTGGAGATGACCGGGATCCGGCCGTCGGCCAGCAGCACCCGGACCGCGCCGGGATCGACCGCCTCGATCTCGCCGACCAGGCCGATGTCGACCGGCTCGCCGTTCACGACCGCGCTCCGGCGCCGGGCGGTCAGCAGGTTGGCGTCCTCCCCCGACATCCCCACCGCGAACGGGCCGTGCCGGTTGATGAGGCCGACCACGTCCGGGTTCACCTGCCCGGTCAGCACCATCCGCACGACGTGCATGGTCTCGGGCGTGGTGACGCGCAGCCCGGCCGTGAACGTGCTCGTCACGCCGAGCCGGTCGAGGTGGGCGGAAATCTGCGGGCCGCCGCCGTGCACCACCACCGGGCGCAGCCCGGCGTACCGGAGGAACACCACGTCCTGCGCGAACGCCTGGCGCAGCGCCTCGTCACCCATGGCGTGCCCGCCGTATTTGATCACGACGATCTGGCCGTGGAAACGGTTCAGCCACGGCAGCGCCTCGATCAGGGTCGCGGCCTTGGCCAGCGCTTCGGCCCGCCCGGCCAGGCGCGGGCTGGCGGACAGCGGGCTAGCGGTCGTGGTCACGTCGAGTAGGCCGTGTTCTCGTGCACGTAGGCGGCGGTCAGGTCGGTGGTCCAGATGGTCGCGGCGTGCGGGCCAGCCGACAGGTCCACCGTGATCGTCACCTCCCGCGCCGACAGATCAGTTTTCGAACGGTCGTCGCCCGGGGAACCGTTGCGGCAGACCCAGACGCCGTTGATGGCGACGCTGATACGGTCCGGCTCGAACTCGGCCGCGGTGGTGCCGACAGCCGCCAGCACCCGGCCCCAGTTGGGGTCCTCCCCCGCGATCGCGCACTTGAGCAGGGCCGACCGGGCGACCGCCCGGCCCGCCGTGACCGCGTCGTCCTCGCTCGCGGCGCCGACCACCTCGATCGATATCGCCTTGCTCGCGCCCTCGGCGTCGGCCTGCAGCTGCCGGGCCAGGTCTGCGCACACCTCGGTCACCGCCGCGGTGAACGAGGCCTGGTCCGGGCTGGTCCCGGCGGCTCCGCTGGCCAGCAGCAGCACCGTGTCGTTGGTGGACATGCAGCCGTCGGTGTCCAGCCGGTCGAAGGTGGCCCGGGTGGCCGACCGCAGCGCCGCGTCAAGCGCCCCGGCGGGCAGGTCGGCGTCGGTGGTCACCACGGCGAGCATGGTGGCCAGGGCGGGCGCGAGCATGCCGGCGCCCTTGGCCATGCCACCGACCGTGTACCCGTCCCGGCGGGCGAAGGCGATCTTGGACACCGTGTCGGTGGTCCTGATCGCGTCGGCGGCAGCCAGCCCGCCGCCGCGGGACGCCTCCCGGATGGCGGCGTCCGTGCCGGCCAGCAGCTGGTCCATGGGCAGCCGTTCCCCGATCAGGCCGGTGGAGCAGACCGCGATCTCGCCCGCCGAATCGGACAGCCCCGCTGCCACGTGCTCGGCGCTGGCATGGGTGTCGGCGAAGCCGTCCGGGCCGGTGCAGGCGTTGGCGCCGCCCGAGTTCAGCAGCACAGCGCGCACCCGGCCACCGCTGATCACCTGCTGGCTCCACAGCACCGGAGCGGCCTTCACCCGGTTGGCTGTGAACACCCCGGCGGCGGCGCGCGAGGGCCCGTCGTTCAGCACCACGGCCACGTCCCGCCCGCCGGACGCCTTGAGCCCGGCAGCCACTCCGGCCGCCCGGAACCCCAGCGGCGCCGTCACGCTCATCCGATCGTCCTTCCTGTGTCAGCCCCTGGCAGGGCTCCGGCCCTGCGGTCCGCCGCGGGCGCGCCAGGGCTCATGGCGCGATCCCGTGCGCGGTCAGGCCCGCGGTCTCAGGCAGGCCGAGCATGAGGTTGGCGGCCTGCACGGCCTGGCCCGCCGCGCCCTTGCCGAGATTGTCAATGGCCACGACCGCGACCGCCCGGCCCGTCCTGGCATCGGTGGCGGCCTGCAGTTGGGCGGCGTTGGACCCGGCGGTGGCCGCGGTGACCGGCCATTGCCCGGCGGGCAGCACATGCACGAACGGCTCCCCGGCGTAGGCCCGGGCCAGTACCTCGCGGGCCGCTGCCGGATCGCCGCCCGCCGCGCCGGGCGCCAGCCGGGCGGTGCAGGTGGCCAGGATGCCGCGTGGCATCGGCGCGAGCAGCGGCGTGAAGGAAACGGCAGGCATTGCGCCGCCGTCCCCGGCGAGCGCCTGCTCGATCTCCGGGATGTGCCGGTGCACCCCGCCCACCTGATAGGCGGACATCGAGCCCATGACCTCTGTCGCGAGCAGGTGCCGGGCCGGCGACCGGCCAGCGCCCGAGGTGCCGGAGGCGGCGGTGACGACGAGATCCTGCGGCTCGGCGAGGCCGCTCGCCAGCAGCGGGGCCAGGGCCAGGATGACCGCGGTGGCGTAGCAGCCGGGCGCGGCGACCCGGCGGCTGGCGGCGATCCGCTCCCGCGCCCCGGGCAGCTCGGGCAGCCCGTAGGTCCAGTGCCCGGCGTGCTCGCCCGGGTAGAACGCGGCCCAAGCCGCCGGGTCGGCCAGCCGGAAGCTCGCGCTCAGGTCCACGACCGGCGTGCTGGCAGGCAGGCGCCCGGCCAGCGCCGCTGATTCCGGCGCTGGCAGGGCCATGAACACCAGGTCGGCGGCAGCGAGCTGATCGGGGTCGGTGGGCCCGAAGCTGCGGCTGGCCAGCCCCGTCAGCTGCGGGTGCGCCGCGGTCACCGGGGTACCGGCACTGGCGTCACCGGTCACCGGCCCGAGCTCCAGGTCCGGGTGCCCGCCGATCAGCCGCAGCAGCTCGCCCCCGGCGTAGCCGCTGGCTCCCGCCACCGCTACCCGGACTCCCATGCGCTCCTCCCGCCTCTGAGCCTTCGCCCTGGGCCCCGGCAACTGGACCCGGGAGCCCGGCCCCGCCCGCACCGCCGGGCGGGCCAGCCATATCTCTGAAATATTATGCAGTGAATAGCGTAATTATGCAAAACAGATTCGGGCGCGGGGCGGGCCGGGTGGCAGCGCGAGGCCGCTGACCGGTCCGGAGCTGGCAGGGTGCCGAGACGGCACGCCGGCGCGGCGGCGGACAGGGCATGATGAGGATCCCGCACTGCTAGCCGGGGGCGGCCCCGGGCCCGGGATAAGGAGATCCCTCATGCGCTGTTGTCGCCGGCCGCACGCCCTCGTGCTCCCTGCCCTCGCGGTGCTGGCGCTGGCAGCTGGCTGCTCGGCACCGGGCGGGCAGGTGCGGGCCAGCGGCCAGGGCGCTCCGGCCAGCACCGCCCCGGCCGGCCGCAACTGCGGCCACAGCCGCACCGCAGCGGGGGTGAAGGTCCTGGTCATGGTCGTGCACGGCAGCGTTTCGTGCCCGGTCGCACGGCAAGTCCAGCAGCGCTACGCCAGCGCCATCGCGTCCGGGAAGGTGCCGGGCAACGGCGGCGCCGCGCCGGTGACCGTGCTCGGCTGGGTGTGCCAGGGCTACAGCACGCCGGAAGTCCTCCGCACCGGCAACACGTCCCACTGTGTCAAGCACGGCGGCGAGATCATGGCCGTCCTGCCCGCCCCGAACTCGACCGCCTCGCCGTAGGCCAGCCTCACCACAAGGCCCTCTCACCGTAAGCCCCGCCTCACCCGAGGTCGGCGCCAAGGCGCGCGGGCCCACCGCCCGCCGTGCTGAAGCCTGCCGTCCGTCGGCCCGGCCGGGCCGGGCTAAGCTGCCGCGCCGCCGGGGCGGCCGTCCGCGCCCGGCGAATCCTCCGCGCCCGGCGAATCTTCCGCGTCCGGCGGGTACGGGACGGCTCGTAATGGGGCGACGAGCTGGGAGCCGTCGTCCTGGGGGCTGACGGTCGCGGTGTCGGTCACGATCCACACCTGGTCCCGGCCGGCCCGCTTGGCCCGGTACAGGGCCATGTCGGCGGCGGCGAGCAGGTCGGTGAGCTGCGCGCCGGAGCGCCCGAGGACGGCAACGCCGACGGAGACCGTGAGCCGGACCGGCTCGGCGTCCGGTTCATCGGTGGCGGCGATCGGCATGGCGGCGATGTGCTCGCGCATCCGCTCGGCGATCTTGTAGGCGGCGACCGCGGAGGTCTGGGGCAGCAGCAGCGCGAACTCCTCGCCCCCGAACCGGCCCGCCAGGTCGTACTCGCGCAGGAACATCGTGAAGGTGCGGGCGATCGCCCGCAGTGCCGCGTCCCCGGCCAGATGCCCGTAGGTGTCGTTGACCAGCTTGAAGTGGTCGACGTCAATGAGAGCGACCGCCAGCGGGCTGCGGGTGCGGACCGCGCGCGCGACCTCCGAGGAAGCCTCACGCTCCCAGGTTCCCGCGTTGAGCAGGCCGGTCTTGGAGTCGATCCGGGAGGCGTTGACCAGCTGCCGGTGCCGGAACGACCGCTGCAGGAAGGTGACGATCGGCACCGCGAAGACCAGTGAAAACGCGCTGACCGCCGCCCCGACGGTGACCAGCACCGCCACGCACAGCTCCCCGAGGTCGTTCTCCACCGAGACCGGGTCCAGGATCATCGATCGAATGCTGGCGGTGGGGTCCGCTCCCTTGACCGCAGGCAGTACCAGGGCGTTGTTGACCGCCCACTCCACGATCCCGGCCACCGCCACGGCCAGGAGCCAGGCCGCGGTGCTATGCCAGGAGGCTCCCAATTGCCCCGTAACACCGGGGTGGACGGCATGAAACGCCACCGAGGCGGTGCCCCAGGCCAGCCCGACCGCGGCCGCCGAGAACACCCGCCGGTAGACCGGCAGCTGCCGGATGCGCCACTGGATCAGCGCCAGCCGGATGGCGGGCGCGAGCAACGCGTACACCGGCGGCAGTAGGATCGCGACCGGCAACTCCCAGACGCCATAGACGTCTCTGATCAAACCGCCGGAGTTCTCGCCCGCCCGCCTCGTCAGTTCCACGGTCACCGCGGTACACGCGAGCAGGGCCGCGAACAGCAAGAGGTGGGAAAGTCGGAACGGAGCTGCCCAGGCGGTCAGGCCGACGGCGGTCAGGCAGGCGGCAACGACTGCCAGGATGTAGGCGACCAGCTTGGGCGGGAGGGCCCAGAGTGGCCAGGTGCGCGGGCGGTAATACCGCGGCGCAGGGACGGAGAGGCCGGCCCCCATCGGCTCCTAATGATGCTGGGACCACCGAGAGTGATCGCAGTCAGTAAGAGCAATGCCC
>JAIRTY010000697.1 GCA_031254715.1 Nocardiopsaceae bacterium
GAACTCGCGAGGGGTTGCCCAACACGCTTTCCAAGTCTGCATACGTACGTTCGCGCCAGGCCAGAACCATTCAGCCTGCGGCGCGCACGAGTCGCGGAGTTCGCTGAAAAGCGGCAGACACAGGTGAATGAGGCGGAGCTGTGGTTGAACTGCCGATAATACCTACAGTGGGACCGCTAGAAGCGTCACTTGCCTTTCTGGCAATTTCACTGGGAAGGTCACACTCTTCCGCCATAACACTGAGAATTTAGCTTGATCCAGCTCGTTGGTTTGCTTTCGGGGGGCGTGGCGGGTATTATGTATCAAAAAAGTCAATAAGCCTTTGAGGTGCATACGTATAGCACAACTGAAGTTGGTGATGATGCCCTAGCGGGCTAAGCTCGAGCGTTATGTGTGGCATTGCCGCCGTATACGGCGAACAGATCGAGATGGACCGCCTCCACGTCACCGCGACGGGCGAGCCGATGCTGGAGCGTATTGCTCACCGCGGCCCGGACGACACTGGCAATAGGGTTGTCGGACGTCACGCCTGGCTCGGCCACAGGCGGTTGTCCATCGTGGACCTCGACGGCGGACGGCAGCCCCTCGGTCCCCCGGACGGCTGGTCTCTGGTTTGCAACGGCGAGATTTACAACCATCAGGATCTGCGGGCCGAGCTCGGCGAGTCGCGTTTTGCCACCTCTTCTGACAACGAGTCCGCCCTCGTCCTGCTGCGGCTGCACGGGCCCGGAGCCCTGGACCGGCTGCAGGGCATGTTCGCCCTGTGCGCCGCTGCTCCCGGCGGGCAATTCGTTGCGGCCCGCGACCGGCTCGGCATCAAGCCGTTGTACTGGTCTCGGAGCAGGGGTGCCGTCTACTTCGCGTCGGAGCTGCGGGCTTTCCCGGAGTCCGTGCAACCTGACGCGGAGTCGTTTCCGCCTGGCTGCTACTGGACGCCGGAGGAAGGACTGGTCCGGTTCGCCGGCCCGGTCCCGCGCCGCGGGACCGGCGCCTGGGACGGAGTGCCGGCCGAAGTCGCCGAGAAGGCGACCCGCGAGGTGCTGATGGACTCGGTCCGGCGCCATCTGATGGCCGATGTTGAGGTCGGGGTCTTCCTGTCTGGCGGCCTGGATTCCAGCCTGGTCGCTGCCGTGGCTGCCGCCGAATACGCCAGGGCCGGAAGAAGGCTGAAGACCTTCGGGGTCGGGACCGCGGACTCCCCGGACCTGCTGGCGGGCCGGGAGGTCGCCGATTTCCTCGGCACCGAGCACCACGAGGCTGTTCTCGGCGCCGGGCAGGTGATCGCAGCGCTGGACGAGGTGGTGGCCTCCGTCGAATCCTTCGACGCCAGCCTGATCCGCAGCGCCGTGCCTAACTGGTTCCTGTCCGCACTGGCTGCCCGCCACGTGAAGGTCGTGCTCACCGGTGAGGGGTCCGACGAGCTGTTTGCCGGTTACGGCTATTACCACCGCGAGCATGCCGATCCAGACGCTCTCGACCGCGAGCTGGAGCGCACCCTCAGCCAGCTGCACGGCCTCAACCTCCAGCGCTGTGACCGCGTGACGATGGCACACAGCCTGGAGGCCCGTGTCCCCTTCCTTGACTCCGATGTCATCGCCCACGCCATGTCGCTGCCGCCGGAACTGAAGGCGCTCGAACCGGACGGAACGGAGAAGGGGCATCTCCGGCGGGCATTCACCGGCTGGCTGCCGGAATCCTTGCTGTGGCGCCGGAAGGCCCAGTTCGGCACCGGCACCGGAGCTCAGGACGTGCTCGCACCGCATGTCGGCGGGTTCATCGGGGACGGCGAACTCGTAACGGCGCGGCGCGAATCGGGCGTAGATCTGCGCAGCAAGGAGGAACTCGCCTACTACCGGATCTTCCGCCGTGCCCTCCCGTGCGTCCGGCCGGATGCGGTGATCACCCGATTCGCCACGGCCTGACCGCCAGGCCTCTGGTCGCCATGCTGATGCGGTAGGGCAGCCGGCATGACCCCGGACCGGTCCGCGCCCCCCGGTGCGCCCGCGTTCTGTCATCCCCAGTGCATCGCTCAGAGCTGGAACGTCCGATGGGCTGAGCCTGCGATGAGACGACGCAGTCTTGCAAGCCCAAGCCGAACGCAAGGCCTGAGCATGTGTATTGCCTGGTCAGCGGTGGCGGACGATGCGAGATTCGAACTCGCGAGGGGTTGCCCCCAACACGCTTTCCAACAATGCTGACCGGCGTTCACCAATGTCCGCACCGTTCGTCACGTAAGCAAACACGGCCATTGTGAACGCTGATGAACGGCCGCGGACAGGGGTGAATGAGCCCAGCGACCGCGCCTACATGGGCGCCCGTGGAGCGCAGATCACTGCGAGACCGGCTCGATCCGTTCGAGTTGCCGGAGTTCTTCTTCGTCGTGGGATGCCCGGTACAGGTCGAGTGCGAGCTGGCCGTTGAGCCAGAACTGGGGGGTGGTGCCGAGTGCCTTGGCCAGCCGCAGGGCCGTCGAGGGGGTGATGCCCCGCCTGCCGTTGATGATCTCGTTCAGCCGCACATAGGAGACCCCGATCCGGCCCGCCAGCTGTGCCTGGGTCATTGCCAGCGGCTTGATGAACTCCTCCAGCAGCATCTCGCCGGGCGGCGTGGGCGCCCGGTCAGAGGGGATCCTCACCTGTGCCATGTCTGCCATCTCCGTCAGTGGTAGTCCGCGATCTCGACGTCATCGGCACCCGATTCGCTCCATCGGAAGCACACCCGCCACTGATCGTTGATCCGGATCGAGTGCTGTCCCTCCCTCTCGCCTTTGAGCTTCTCCAGGTGATTGCTCGGCGGAGCCCGCAGGTCGCCTAACGCCACGGCCTGGTTGAGCTGGTCCAGCTTTCTCCTGGCCACTCGCACCAGGTCTGACGGGCAGGTCTTCCGGGCCTGCTTGGTGTCGCGCCCGTCGAAGAGGTCTTCGGTGCCCTTGTCGCGGAACGATACGATCACTCAGAACACTATAACGGATAACGTTATCCGTAGCAAGGAACCTCCAGGGCAGCCAGCGAGCCGAAGTTAGCGCTGCGAGGGCTTCGGTTGACGAAGTCTGCCGGCACTGCCGGAGGGCAAGGACGAGCACTGGCTGGCCGCCACAATGCAGCGCCTCGCGGCAGCAGCAGCGCCGCCGGGCCACTGAAACAGCGCCAAGACCCGGGGGCCAGCAGGATATTGACCGCCGAGCGCTACGTCTCGGTGTCACCCACCTCCTGCTTTGCTGGGCACACGGAAAGCGGCCCGGCACCCGCGTCCCGCCAGGCCCGCGCCGTTCGGGCACCGACGAGGCCTGTATACCCGGCCCGGCCCGGCCTGCGGCAGGGTAAGTCCGGACCGGCTGGCTGCGTTGAGCGCCTGGCGTCATCGCTGCCGAGATGCGCACCCATCGTGGCGGCTACCGCTGCGAACTGGTCGCTCAGAGCTGGCCCAATGGTCGGCCACAACCGCGATAGCACTCAGAAGCGTGCGCCTGCACCTTTGGACGTTTTATACAGATATGCGAAGAATGGATGAGACTACAAATGAGACTGCGCAGCCTTGCAAGCCCACGCCGAACGCATGACCTGGGTTCGTGTATTCCCTGGTCAGGCGTGGCGGAGGATGCGAGATTCGAACTCGCGAGGGGTTGCCCCCAACACGCTTTCCAAGCGTGCGCCCTAGGCCACTAGGCGAATCCTCCGCGGAAAGCTTACCGGTGCCAGCCGCGGGCGTGGCCGGTGCGTTCGTGATCCTGCCGCCCGTGATCATGGTGCTGCCGCCAGCAGCGGAACCGGCCAAGACTGTCCGGCCCCGCGACTAGACTGGCCCGCAGCCCCCCGCGCGGCGCTTATCCCGCCAACTCCCCCAGGGCCGGAAGGCAGCAAGGGTACGCGGGCTCTGGCGGGTGCGCGGGGGGTCCTTACCGCCCCGGCGAGGATGAGATTCATGGCAGGCGACGCGCCCGGCACCGCCCCGGCCGGTAGCGGCCAGGCAGGCCCGGCCCGGCCCGGGGCCAGTGCCCCGCTGGCGCTCTACCGGAAGTACCGGCCGGCTACGTTCGCCGAGCTCAAAGGCCAGGAACAGGTCACTGAGCCGTTGCGGCAGGCCCTGCTCAACGGCAGGATTCACCATGCCTACCTGTTCAGCGGGCCGCGCGGGTGCGGGAAGACTTCCAGCGCCCGCATCCTGGCCCGGTCGCTGAACTGCGAGCAGGGACCGACGCCCGAGCCGTGCGGGAAATGCGACTCCTGCGTGGCGCTCGCCCCGACCGGGCCCGGCAGCATCGACGTGATCGAGATCGACGCCGCCTCGCACGGCGGCGTGGACGACGCCAGGGACCTGCGCGAGCGGGCCTTCTACGCCCCGGTTTCCGGGCGGTTCAAGATCTACATCATCGACGAAGCGCACATGGTCACCCGGGAGGGCTTCAACGCCCTGCTCAAGTTGGTCGAGGAACCGCCGGCGCACCTGAAGTTCGTGTTCGCCACGACTGAACCGGAGAAGGTCATCGCGACCATCCGGTCGCGGACCCACCACTACCCGTTCCGGCTGGTGCCGCCGGCTGTCCTGCGCGAGCTGCTGGAGGAGATCCTGGCCGCGGAGGGGGTCGCGTACGAGCCAGCCGTGCTGCCGCTGGTGGTCCGGGCGGGCGCGGGCTCGGCCCGGGACTCCCTGTCCGTGCTCGACCAGCTGCTGGCCGGCGCCGGTGAGGCCGGGCTGACCTACGACCGGACCGTTACGCTGCTCGGCTACACCGACGACACCCTGCTGGACGAGACCGTGGACGCCTTCGCCGCGGGGGACGGCGCGGCCGTGTTCGGCGCCATCGGCCGGGTGGTGGAGGGGGGCCACGACCCGCGCCGGTTCGCGGCCGACCTGCTGGACCGGCTCCGGGACCTGATCGTCCTAGCCGCCGTGCCGGGCGCGGGCGAGACCGGACTGCTCGACGCGCCCGCCGATCGTCTCGAACGGATGTCCGACCAGTCAGGCCGGCTGGGCCAGGCGGAGCTGACCCGCGCGGCGGGCATCATCAGCGAAGGGCTGATCCAGATGCGCGGCACCACGTCGCCGCGGCTGATGCTGGAGCTCATGTGCGCCGAAGTGCTGCTGCCCGGCGCGAGCACCGGCGAGAAGGCCCTGCTGGCGCGGATCGAACGGCTGGAGCGCCGGCTTGAGCAGCCTGTCGGCGACCAGCAGGGCGGCGAGCAGCCACCCGCCGGGGTGGCCAGCAACGTGCGCGAGGAGGGTGCCAGGTCAGCGGGGGACGCGCCCAGGCCGGCCACGAGGGAAGCGCCGCCCGCGAGGGAAGCCCCGGCCACCAAAGAAGCCCCGGCCACGAGAGAAGCGCCGCCCGCCAGGGGAGCGGCGCCCGCAGGGAAAGCGCAGCGCGCGAGGGAAGCTGCCGCATCGGAAGCGAAGCCCGCAAGAGGATCGCGGCCGGTGCCGGAAGCGCCGCCTGGCCGGGAACAAGCCGCCCGGGAGGAGCAGCCGGAGGGAGCAGCGCCCGTCGGCGGAGAGCCCTTCGGCGGAGCGACCGCCGGATCCCGGCAGCCACGCCAGGAGGAGGCACCCACGGGCCGGCAGCCGTCAGGACCGGTGGATGCGGACACGGTCCGGCAGCGCTGGCCGGACATCCTGGAAGCGGTCAAGGGTGAGCGGCGCGTGGCCTGGATGCTGCTCAGCAACGCCACCGTGCACACCGTGGAGGACGGTGTCCTCACGGTCGGGTTCGCCCGCGAAGGCGAGGCCAAGGGGTTCGCTGCCAGCGGCTACGACCAGGACCTGATGCGGGTGCTGCGGGACATGCTGGGCTTTCCGCTCCGGGTCAGAGCGCTGGCCGGACTGCCGCCCGGTAGCCAGCCCGGCCCGCGCCCGCCTGCCCGCGGGGTGCGGCCCGGGGTCGGCCGCGAGGCCGGGCCCAGGCCCTCAGCCGGCCGGGGCGGCGAGGCCGGGCGAAGTCACGAGCCTGGATCCGATGAGGCCGCCGGGCCGTCGGGTGAGCCGCTGCCCGGACCGGGCGGGCACTCCGGGCACACGGCCGAGGCGGCCGGACCGGCGGCCGCGACGTCTGGCCAGCGGGCGGCGCGGCCGGGGAAGTCCGCCACTGCGGGGCGGGCCCGCCGGGCTGCGGAGGCACCACGCCGAGCACCCACGGCGTCCGCCGAGGACGAATGGCCGCCGGAACCCGATCACCCGGGGGACGCCGCCCCAGGGCAGGCGGGCCTCACCGGGATGGATCTCATCCGGGACCAGCTCGGCGGCCAGATCATCCAGGAAATCGACGACGATTAGGCCGCCGGACCAAGCCCGGCCACGCCAGTAGCGCAGACTGTGGAAGTTTCTGGTTGTCGGCACAGCCAGAAACTTCCACAGTCTCGAGCGGGGGGCGGGGGTGGCGGCTCCGGGAGTGTGGTGGCCGTTCAGCGGGGGTGGCGGCTCTTGCGGGGTGGCGGCTCCCGCGGAGGTAGCCGCCGTTCAGCGGGGGTGGCGGCTCCGCAGGGTGGTGGCTCCGGCGGAGGTAGCGGCCGTTCAGCGGGGTGACGGCTTCTGCGGGGTGGTGGCTCCGGCGGGGTGGCGTTTCTCGGCGTGGCGGGCGTGGCGGGACGAGTTCGGGCGCCGGCGACGTTGGCGCGCGGGCGGGCGGGGCTGGTGCCTGACTGGCGCCCGAGGCCGTAGGCTCGGTACGACAGCGAACATGGCTGGAACGGATGCCCGGCGGGCGTGAGCGGACTTGATGCCACCGGGCGGGGCAGCCGGCCGGACCGACTTGGGGGCAGCGTGGACCCTGGTGGCCAGATGGACTTGCAGCAGCTGCTGGCGGCGGCGCAGCAGATGCAGGATCAGCTCGTGACCGCCCAGCGCGAGCTTGCCGACGCCACGATCGAGGGGACCGCGGGTTCCGGGCTGGTCAAGGCGGTTGTCAACGGCGAGGGCAAGCTGGTGGACCTGACGATCAGCGCGGCCGCCATCGATCCGGCCGACGCTGCAGAGACCGCCGAGACCGTGGCTGACCTGGTGCTGGCGGCGGTCCGGGATGCGTACCGCAAGGCCGAGGAACTTCAGCAGGAGAAGATGGGACCGCTCGCGGCGGGACTCGGCGGCGGGCCGGACCCTGGGGGGATCCCCGGGCTGAGCGATTTCTTCAGCGGCGGGGCGGCGGCTCTCGGCGGCGGCCCTGGCCAGCCTGGCCAGGGCACCCAGCCCCCGCAGCCTGGCCAGGGCACCCAGCCGGGCGGGCCCGAGCAGCCCGGGGACCAGCCCGGCCCGGCGGGTGGCCGGCCAGGACAGCCCGGTCCGTGACGTGTACGAGGGAGTCGTCCAGAACCTCATCGACGAACTCGGGCGGCTGCCCGGCGTCGGACCTAAGGGCGCGCAGCGCATCGCGTTTCACCTGCTGGGGGCCGACCCCGCGGACATTCAGCGGCTCGCTTCGGTGCTGGTGGAGGTGACCGAGCGGGTCCGGTTCTGCCGGATCTGCGGCAACGTGGCGGAAGCCGAAGAGTGCCGGATCTGCCAGGACACGCGCCGGGACCCGGCGGTGATCTGCGTGGTCGAGGAGCCGAAGGACGTTGCGGCCATCGAGAAGATCCGCGAGTTCCGGGGCCGCTACCATGTCCTGGGCGGGGCGATCAGCCCCATCGACGGGGTGGGCCCGGAAGACCTGCGGGTCAGGGAACTCATGGCGCGGCTGTCGGACGGCAGCGTGACAGAACTCATTCTCGCCACCGATCCCAATCTCGAGGGCGAGGCGACAGCGACCTATCTGGCCCGGCTGGTCAAGCCGCTCGGGCTGCGGGTCACCAGGCCGGCCAGCG
>JAIRTY010000698.1 GCA_031254715.1 Nocardiopsaceae bacterium
GTGCCGGTGCACGACACGATGTACGCGTACGCGCACAGCCAGGGCGGCAACACGCGCTTCATCGGGCCGAACTGCCCCGGCATCGCGAGCCCGGGGAGGTCGAACGCCGGCATCATCCCGGCCGACATCACCACCGAGGGCCGCATCGGGCTGGTGTCCAAGTCGGGCACGCTGACCTACCAGATGATGTATGAGCTGCGTGACATCGGGTTCTCGACCTGCGTCGGGATCGGTGGCGACCCGGTGATCGGCAGCACCCACATCGACTGCCTGCAGGCGTTCGGGGACGACCAGGAGACCGACGCGATCGTCATGATCGGCGAGATCGGGGGAGACGCCGAGGAACGGGCTGCCGCCTACGTGGAGCAGCACATCGACAAGCCGGTGGTCGCCTACGTGGCCGGCTTCACCGCGCCGGAGGGCAAGACCATGGGTCACGCCGGGGCGATCGTGTCTGGTTCCTCCGGTACCGCGCAGGCCAAGAAGGAGGCCCTGGAGAAGGTCGGCGTCAGGGTCGGCCGGACGCCCAGCGAGACCGCCCGCCTGGTCCGCGAGGTCATGCAGGCCCGCTGACCGCGGCCGCCGCTGACCGGACCCGCCCGCAGGCCCCGGCAGGCCCCGCGTGACCGGCCCGCGGCTCCCGGCGGCCCGGCGCGCCTCCGGCGGCCTCCGGGTGACGCTTGTCAGGATGGGGCTTGTGACCGCTTCCGCCCGGCCGTCCGAGCGCGCCCCCGGCCGCAACACCGCAGGCCGCAACGCCCCCGGCCGAAACGCCCCCGGCAGCACTGCGACCGGCCGATCCGTGCCCGGCCGTATCGCCGCCGGCCGCACCGCGGCCGGCCGCATCGTTGCCGGCCGCCTGCCGCTGCCCGCGACGGTGCGCCCGCTGGCGGTCACGGGAGCCATCGCGGCCTGCGTGGTGATGCTGTCCGGCCTGGTGATCATCCTGCCGCTGGTGCTGGCGGGCTGGATCGCGGCGCCGCACGATGGGCTCGGCCTGCCCGGGGTGCTGCGGACCACCGCCGACATCTGGCTGGCCGCCCACCACGTGCAGTTCTCGCTGTCCGGGGCCGGCCGGATCGGCCTGCTGCCGCTGGGCCTGGTCCTGCTGCCCGGCGCATTGCTGTGGCGGGCAGGGAAGTGGGTGGTGCGGACGGGCCAGGTGTCGCGGCTGCGTCACGTCGGCTATGCCGCGCTGGCACTGGCCGGACCCTACGGGGTGCTGTCCGGTGCGCTTGCCCTGGCCAGCCGGTCCGCTCTGGCAGCGGCCTCACTGCCGGAGGCGGTGCTGGCCGGCTTCGGCCTCGGGCTGGTCGCTGGGGGCCTCGGCGGCGCGCGTGCGCTGGCTCCCTGGGGCCGCCTGACGCGGCTGCTGAGCCCGCGGCCGGCCAGCGTGATCCAGGGAACGGTCGGCTCGCTGGTGGTCCTGGCAGGGGCCGGTGCGCTGGTCGCGGGTGCCTCGCTCGCCGCCCACCTGGGCCAGTTCCGCTCCCTGACGGTCGCGCTCGCGCCGGGCCTGGTGGGATCGGCGCTGCTGCTGCTCGCTCAGCTCGCCTACCTCCCGAACGCGATCGGCTGGGCCGTGTGCTACACGCTCGGTCCTGGATTCGCATTCGGAACGGGAACGGTCATAGCACCCACCGGGTCGGCGATCGGGCTGCTGCCGTCCTTCCCGATGCTGGCGGCACTGCCTGGCGGGTCGGGCGGACTCCACGCCAGCGTCCCTGCCTGGGTGTCGCTGGCGGTACTGGTCGTTCCCTCCCTGGCGGGCGGGTTCGGGGGACTGCTGACGGTGCGGGCGGCGCCGGCCCTGACCTTCGAGGCGGCGCCGCTGTGGGGCTTCGGCAGCGGCGCGCTGGCCGGGGTGATCACCGGCGTGCTGGCGGCGCTGTCAGGCGGCCCGCTGGGCAGCGAGCGGCTGGCCGCGGTGGGGCCGTCCGGCTGGCAGGCGTCCCTGGTAGCGGTGCTGGAGGTGGGCGTGTCGGCGGCCGTGACCGCGGGCTTCGTGAACTGGCTGCGGCTGCGGCGGAACCCGGAGCAGGCGGCCGGAGGCGGGGACATCGCGGCGGGGAGCCGGGCACCGGGCGGTGAGACAGACGACGGGCACCGCATCTACCTGGACCCCTGGGCTGGCGAGGAGGACGAGTGGCCGGACGCCCCACGTCCCGGCCCCGCATCGCTGCCCTGACGCCCCGGCCCGCTGCCTGCCCGGAGCCCGGCGCTCTCCCGGAAGCCCCGGAACCCGCGAGCGCCGGCTACCGGCCGGCGGCGCGGGCGCCGGTGAGCCTGTCCGATACCGCGCTGCTGAACTGGTGCTGGCAGGCTTGCCTGGCCATGATCGTGTTTGCCCCGCTCAGGCACTGCGAGTAGGCGGAAAGCTGCTGCCCGAGCATCGCGAACCCGGCGATCAGCACGGCGCTGATCAGGACTCCGATGCCGGCGATCACGGTCGCGGTGACCGAAGCCCGCGGCCGGGCGGTGCCCTGGCGCCGGGTGCGGGTGATCGAGGTGGTGGCGAACCAGATCGCGGCCAGGCCCGCCAGCAGCGCGAACCCGGCCACGTAGACGCCACGGGTCAGGTTGTCGATGGCCATCAGCCCGAACAGGCTGAGCAGTGCCAGGAACAATGCCGCGGTGGTCCGGCGCTGCAAGACCGGTCCGGCCGGCACGGCCGGCCGCCTGGCCGGACGCGGCGGTGCGGGGGCGCCGGTCTCGCGCGCCAGCGCCTGGCGGGCCGGCCCGGGAGGGTTGTCCCTGGTGGCCAGCGCCGGTCCGGCGGACACAGAGGCCGGGGGGGCCGGGGCCGCGGTACCGGGCTTGGTCTCGTCCTGGCAGGGGTCATCGGGAGGGGGCATAGCCCCCCATTGTGCCGTGGCGATGGCACTGACCTGCGCCGGTTACGAACTGAGACCGGCCGAGAGGAAGGAATGTGACCGATCTCTCGTTGCCGGGACCACCGGAGCCCGGCCTGCGCGCGAGATTGCGGCGCCGTCGCCGGGTGCACCGGGCTTCGGCGCCTGCCGCCGGCGGCCGGCGCGGCCGGGTCGTTAGGGTGGCGGCATGCCGGGTGCGCGAGTGGTGGTCCTGGTCTCGGGGACCGGGACGAACCTGCAGGCACTGCTGGACGCAGCCGCCGACCCTGGCTACGGGGCGCAGGTCGTGGCGGTCGGCGCGGACCGCGACGGGATCGAAGGACTTGCCAGGGCGCAGCGAGCCGGTCTCCCGGTGTTCACCTGCCGGGTCACCGACCACCAGGAACGTGAGGCGTGGGACAGCGCGCTCACCAGCGCCTGTGCCGGCTTCCAGCCGGACCTGGTGGTGTCCGCCGGCTTCCTGAAGCTGGTGGGGAAGTCGTTCCTGGAACGGTTCGGCGGCCGCTTCATCAACACCCACCCGTCCCTGCTGCCAGCGTTCCCCGGGATGAACGCGGTCCGCGACGCGCTGGCGTACGGGGTGAAGGTGACCGGCTGCACGGTGTTCATGGTGGACGAGGGGACCGATACCGGCCCGGTGATCGCACAAGAGACGGTCCGGGTCAGCGATGATGACGACGTGGCCGCGCTGCACGAGCGGATCAAGGTCGCCGAGCGCGCGCTGCTGGCCGGGACAGTGGGCCGGATGGCCCGCGAGGGATGGTCGGTCGACGGCAGGAAGGTAAGGATCGGGCGTTGAGCAAGGTTCCCATCAGGCGGGCGCTGGTCAGCGTCTACGACAAGACCGGGCTGGCCGGGCTGGCCCGGGCACTGGCCGGGGCCGGGGTGGAGATCGTCAGCACCGGCAGCACCGCCGCCGCCATCACCGCGGCGGGGGTGCCCGTCACCCGGGTCGAGGACGTGACCGGCTTCCCCGAGTGCCTGGACGGCCGGGTCAAGACCCTGCACCCCGGTGTGCATGCGGGGCTGCTGGCCGACATGCGCCAGCCAGCGCACCGCGATCAGCTCAGCGGGCTCGGCATCAGCCCGTTCGAGCTGCTGGTGTCGAACCTGTACCCGTTCGAGGACACGGTGGCCAGCGGCGCCGGGCCGGACGAATGCGTGGAGCAGATCGACATCGGCGGCCCGGCGATGGTGCGGGCGGCGGCCAAGAATCACGTCAGCGTCACCGTCGTCACCGACCCAGCCGCCTACGGCGAGGTGGCCGAGGCGGTCGCGTCCGGCGGGTTCACGATCGAACAGCGGCGCCGGTTCGCGGCGCTGGCCTTCGCGCGCACGGCCGCCTACGACGCCGCGGTCGCTTCCTGGTTCGCTTCGGTCTACGCGCCGGACGAGACCGCCAGCGAGACGGGGTGGCCGGACGTGATCACCGCCCAGTGGACCCGCCGCGACGTGCTGCGCTACGGCGAGAACCCGCACCAGCGGGCGGCCCTGTACGTCCAGCGGGCCGGCGGTTCCGCGGCCGGTGTCGCGGCCGCGGTTCAGCTGCACGGCAAGGCCATGTCCTACAACAACTATGTGGACGCGGCCGCGGCCCGGCGGGCGGCGGCCGACTTCCCCGAGCCCTGCGTCGCGATCATCAAGCATTCCAATCCGTGCGGTATCGCGATCGGCAAGGACCTGGCGCAGGCGCACCGCAAGGCGCACGCGTGCGACCCGGACTCCGCGTTCGGCGGGGTCATCGCGGCCAATGGCGAGGTCACCGAGGCGCTGGCCGGGCAGATCGCGGAGATCTTCACCGAGGTCGTGATCGCCCCCGGGTTCGAGGCGCGGGCACTGGAGATCCTGGCAGGAAAGAAGAACCTGCGGCTGCTGAGCTGCCCGCTCCCGCCGCGCCCCGGCGGGTCCGGTGACGGGCGGCCTCCCGCCACCGAGTGGCGGCAGCTGGACGGCGGCATGCTGGTCCAGTCGGCCGACCTGGTGGACGCGCCCGGCGACGACCCGCACCGATGGACGCTGGTGACCGGGGCGCCGGCCAGCGGCGAAACCCTGGCCGACCTGGCGTTCGCGTGGCGAGCCTGCCGGTCGGTGAAGTCGAACGCGATCCTGCTGGCCGCTGACGGCTCCTGCGTGGGCGTCGGCATGGGCCAGGTCAACCGGGTGGACGCGGCCCGGCTGGCGGTCGCGCGGGCGGGGGACCGCGCGGCCGGCGCGGTGGCGGCCAGCGACGCATTCTTCCCGTTCCCCGACGGCCTGGAGGTGCTGGCGGAGGCCGGGGTGCGGGCGGTGGTGCAGCCGGGCGGGTCGGTCCGGGATGAGCTGGTGACGGCGGCCGCGCAGCGGGCGGGGATCACCATGTACACGACCGGCGTCAGGCACTTCTTCCACTAGCGGAGGGACCATGACCGCACAGATCCTGGACGGGAAGGCCACCGCGGCTGCGATCCGGTCCGGCCTGATCAGCCGGGTCGAGGAGCTTGGCCGCCGCGGGATCACGCCCGGGCTCGGCACCGTGCTGGTGGGCGACGACCCGGGCAGCCACGCCTACGTCCGCGGCAAGCACCGCGACTCGCTGCAGGTGGGCATCGCCAGCATCCGCCGTGACCTGCCGGCGACCGCCACCCAGGCCGAGGTGGAGACGGTGGTGGCCGAGCTCAACGCCGACCCCGCCTGCACCGGCTACATCGTCCAGCTGCCGCTGCCGGCCGGGCTCGACGAGCACCGGGTGCTCGAACTGATGGACCCGGCCAAGGACGCCGACGGCCTGCACCCGGTCAACCTGGGCCGGCTGGTGCTGGGCGAGCCGGGCCCGCTGCCCTGCACGCCGCACGGGATCGTCGAGCTGCTGCGCCGCTACCAGGTGCCGCTGGCCGGCGCCGACGTCACGATCGTCGGCCGCGGGATCACCGTCGGGCGGTCGCTGGCCCTGCTGCTCACCCGGCGGAGCGAGAACGCCACCGTCACCCAGTGCCACACCGGGACCAGGGACCTGGCCGCCCATACCGCCGCGGCTGACATCGTGGTGGTGGCCGCTGGCCGGCCGGGGCTGCTGACCGCCGACATGGTCAAGCCGGGAGCGGCCGTGCTCGACGTGGGCATCACCAGGACCGATGCGGGCCTGGTGGGTGACGTCGCCCCCGAGGTGGCAGAGGTGGCAGGCTTCCTCGCGCCGATACCCGGCGGTGTCGGCCCGATGACCAGGGCGATGCTGCTCGCGAACGTGGTCGAGGCGGCCGAGGCGGCCGCCGCCGCAGCGGTAGCTACCAGCTAGTAACATACGGGGAGCGGCCGTGGGGATTCCTGCGGCCGTGCGAAAAGAGCGGCCGCGGGACCTCTCGGGGCCGCGGGGCGAGAGCGGCCCGGGGACCCCGGGGCCGCGCGGGCCGGAGCCGTTTGGCAGTCTTGACGTGCTCTGGGCAGTTCCCGGCCCTCAGCACTGGAAGGCAGGAGGTCGGCCGCCGTCATGAACATCGTCGTCTGCGTCAAGCAGGTGCCCGATACCGCCATGGAGCGGACCTTGCGGGCGGAGGACTCACGGCTGGACCGTGCTTCCATCGACGGGGTGATCAACGAACTCGACGAGTACGCGATCGAGGAGGGCCTGCGCCAGTGCGAGGCGCACGGCGGGGAGGTCACGATCCTGTCCATGGGCCCCGAGCCCGCCGCCGACTCGATCCGCAAGGCCCTGTCGATGGGGGCCGACAAGGCGGTCCACCTCGTGGACGACGGCCTGGCCGGGTCTGACGCGCTGGCGACCTCGCTGGCCCTGGCCACGGTGCTGCAGCGGATCGGCTTCGACCTGGTCATACTCGGCTCGGAGTCCACCGACGCCCGGATGGGAGTGCTGGCCGCGATGCTGGCCGAGCGCCTCGGCGTGCCGCAGGTGTCGCTGGCGAGCCAGGTCGAGATCGACGGTCAGGCGGTCACCATCCGGCGGCAGGCCGACTATGGCTACGACACGGTGACCGCGGCCCTGCCCGCGGTGGTCAGCGTGGTGGAAAAGATCAACGAGCCGCGGTACCCCTCGTTCAAGGGGATCATGGCGGCCAAGAAGAAGCCGGTCGAGACGCTGAGCCTGGCCGACGCCGGGATCGACCCGGCCCAGGTCGGGCTCGGGGCCGCCGCCACCGAAGTGGTGAGCTTCGCCAGCCGCCCGCCGCGGCAGGCCGGTACCACCGTCAAGGACGAGGGTGACGGCGGCGTGAAGGCCGCCGAGTACCTCGCGGCGCAGAAGTTCATATGAGGGAGGGCGGCCGAGTTCATGGCTGAGGTCCTGGTCCTCGCCGATCACGACGGCGAGACGGTCAAGAAGGTCACGTTCGAGCTGCTGACCCTGGCCCGGCGGCTGGGCGAGCCCGCCGTGGCCTGGATCGGGCCCGGCGCCGAGGGCGCCAGCGAGCGGCTGGCGGGCTACGGGGCCGCCAAGGTCTACGTGGCTGAGGCCGACGGGCTGACCGATTACGTGGTCGCGCCGACCGCCGAGGTGCTCGCCGCCCTGGCCGGGCAGGCGGCACCGGCCGCGATCCTCATCCCGGCCAGCGGCGAGGGCAAGGAGATCGCAGGCCGGCTGGCGGTCAAGATCGGCTCCGGGGTGCTCACCGACGCCGTCGACCTGAAGCCGGGCGAGGACGGATCCGGGCCGGTCGCCGAGCAGTCCATCTTCGGCGGGGCGATCATCGTGCAGTCCCGGGTGCGGACCGGCACCCCGATCGTGGCGGTACGGCCCAACGCGGTCACGCCCGAGCCCGCGCCCGAGCCGGCCGCAGCGGCGCTGGAGCCGGTCAGCACCGGGCTCAGCGACGCGGCCAAAACGGCCACGATCGCCGAGCGGGTGGTCGCCGAGCGCGGCGAGCGGCCCGAGCTCACCGAGGCGTCGATCGTGGTGTCCGGCGGCCGCGGCGTGGGCGGCGCGGAGAACTTCGCGCTGATCGAGCGGCTCGCTGACTCGCTCGGGGCGGCGGTCGGGGCCTCCAGGGCCGCCACCGACGCTGGCTGGTACCCCCATCAGTTCCAGGTGGGCCAGACCGGGAAGACCGTCTCGCCCCAGCTCTACCTGGCGGTCGGGATCTCCGGCGCGATCCAGCACCGGGCGGGCATGCAGACGTCCAAGACCATCATGGTGATCAACAAGGACCCCGAGGCCCCCATCTTCGAGCTGGCGGACTTCGGGGTGGTGGGCGACCTGTTCAACGTGGTCCCCCAGCTGGTCGAGCAGATCGGCCAGCGCAAGGGCGGCTGACCGGCACTGGCTGGTTCGCGCCGATCGCAGGGCTCCCGGGCTGCCAGGTCCCGGCAGTAGGCTGATTTGGTCATGGCTGAAACGGACAGCGGGCACGAGCGGCTACGGCAACCGCCGGCCTGCCAGTTCTACCTGGACCACGCGGCGACCACGCCGGTGGTCCCGGAGGCGATCGCCGCGATCAGCGAGGAACTCGCCCAGGTCGGCAACCCGTCGTCGCTGCACAACGCCGGGCGCCGGGCCCGCCGGGTGGTCGAGGAGGCCCGCGAGCAGGTCGCGGAGGCCTGCCGGGCCCGCCCCAGCGAGGTGATCTTCACCAGCGGCGGGACCGAGGCCGACAACCTCGCCGTCAAGGGGCTGTACTGGGCGCAGCAGGCCGAGGACCCGCGGCGGCGCCGGGTGCTGGCGACCGCGGTGGAACACCACGCGGTGCTGGACTCGGTGGAATGGCTGGCCGGCCACGAAGGGGCGGAACCGGGCTGGCTGCCGGTGGACGGCACCGGGCTGCTGACCGCCGATGCGCTCCGCGAGCAGATCGGCGCCGACCCCGGCAGCGTGGCGCTGATCAGCGTCATGTGGGCGAACAACGAGGTCGGGACCGTGCAGCCGATCGCTGACCTGGCCGCCGTGGCCCACGAGCACGGCATCCCGTTCCACACCGATGCGGTCCAGGCGGCCGGCCAGCTCCCGGTCGGCTTCGCCGGCAGCGGCGCGGACGCGCTGACCGTCACCGGCCACAAGCTCGGCGGGCCGGTCGGGGCCGGAGCGCTGCTGCTCGCCCGCGGCACCCTGCCGGTCCCGGTGCTGCACGGCGGCGGCCAGGAGAGCGATATCAGGTCCGGCACCCTGGACGCGGCCGCGATCCGCGGGTTCGCCACCGCGTTCCAGCTCGCGGTCAAGCGGCGGGACGACGAGGCGGCCCGGCTGGCCGCGCTTTCCGGCGACCTGATCGGGCGGGTGCAGGCGGCGGTGCCGGACGCCGTGCTCAATGGCCCCCCGCCCGGCCCGGGCCGGCTGCCAGGCAACGCCCACTTCTCGTTCCCCGGCTGCGAGGGCGACGCGCTGCTGATGCTGCTCGACGCGAAGGGGATCGCCTGCTCCACCGGCTCGGCCTGCACCGCCGGTGTCGCCCAGCCCAGCCACGTGCTGCTGGCGATGGGCGCGGATGAGCCACGGGCGCGCGGCTCGCTGCGGTTCTCGCTGGGCCACTCCTCCACCCGGGCCGACGTCGAGGCCGTCGGCGCGGTGATCGCCGAGGTGGTGGACCGCGCGCGGCGCGCAGGCCGTGCCTGACCCGGATCACGATCTTCATTCCGAACGGGGATGGCCGGTGGCCGGTCCCGGCGTGCCCGGAGAGCGCTCAGGAATCCGTAGGCTGGAAGGGCTATGAGACGCATGCGAGTGCTGGCGGCGATGTCGGGCGGGGTTGACTCCGCGGTGGCAGCCGCCCGGGCGGCCGACGCCGGGCACGAGGTGACCGGCGTCCACCTCGCGCTGTCCGCCAACCCCCAGTCGTACCGGTCGGGCGCGCGCGGGTGCTGCACGCTGGAGGACGCCCGCGACGCCCGCCGGGCCGCTGACGTGATCGGCATCCCGTTCTACGTGTGGGATCTGGCCGAGCGGTTCCACCAGGACGTGGTCAGCGACTTCGTCGCCGAGTACGCCCGCGGCCGTACCCCGAACCCGTGCCTGCGCTGCAACGAGAAGATCAAGTTCGCGGCCGTGCTCGACCGGGCGGTGGCGCTCGGCTTCGACGCGGTCTGCACCGGTCATCACGCGCGGCTGGTGGACGGGGCGCTGCACCGCAGCCCGGACCGCGGCAAGGACCAGTCGTACGTGCTCGCCGTGCTCACCGGCGGCCAGCTGGCGCGGGCGCTGTTCCCGCTCGGAGACTCGACCAAGGATCAGGTCCGGGCCGAGGCCGCCGCCAGGGGCCTGGCCGTCGCCGACAAGCCCGACAGCCACGACGTGTGCTTCATCCCGGACGGCGACACCCGCTCCTTCCTGGCCCGCGCGCTCGGTGCGGCGCCCGGCCCGATCGTGGACACCGGCGGGGCGGTGGTGGGCAGGCACGACGGCGCCTACGGGTTCACCGTCGGCCAGCGCAAGGGGCTGCGGGTCGGCACCCCCGCCCCGGACGGGAAGCCCCGCTACGTGCTGGACATCGAACCGGTATCGGGAACGGTGACCATCGGGCCGGCCGAGGAACTCGACGTGATGCGGATCGTGGCCGAGCGGCCGGTGTGGACCGGCCGCCCGGCGCCCGCCGGGCCGGTCGAGTGCCAGGTCCAGCTGCGCGCGCACGGGGACGTCCACCCGGCGGTCGCCGAGCCCGGCGGCGGCGAGCTGCGGATCAGCCTGGCCCGGCCCGCCCGCGGGGTGGCCACCGGGCAGGCGGCTGTGCTGTACGACGGGGACAGGGTGCTCGGCAGCGCCACGATCAGCGCCGCCACGGGCGGCCCGCTGGCGCGCCCGGCCCGGCGCGGCCCGGCCGCCTGACAGTGGCTGGCAGCGCGTGGTGGCGCGGAGCCGTCCTGTACCAGGTGTACGTCCGTTCGTTCCGCGATACCGATGGGGACGGTTACGGCGATCTGCCGGGCGTGACCGCCGGACTTGACCACCTGGCCTGGCTCGGCGTGGACGGGATCTGGCTGTCGCCGACGATGCCGTCACCGGACCTGGACTGGGGCTACGACGTCAGCGACTACCTGGGCGTGCACCCGGACCGCGGCACCATGGCCGACCTGGACCTGCTGATCGCCGAGGCCGGGCGGCGCGGCATCCGGGTGCTGCTTGACCTGGTGCCCAACCACACCAGCGACGCCCACCCGTGGTTCGCCGACGCCCGGGCGGGGCGCGGCTCGGAGCGCCGCGACTACTACG
>JAIRTY010000001.1 GCA_031254715.1 Nocardiopsaceae bacterium
CGGTACGCCCGCGCCCTCGCCGAGCGGGACGAGCTCACCGCCGCCATCGAGGCCTGCCTGGCCGGCGTGGACGCGCTGGCCGGCCCGACCGTCGGCTATCAGGCCCCGGTCCAGGACCCGCCGTTCGGGGTGGGCGAGGACTCCGGCGAGAGCCGCTTCACCGGCCCCTACAACCTGTCCGGCCACCCGGCGGTGTCGCTGCCGGTCCCGGCCGCCGGCCTTCCGGCCGGCCTGCAGCTGGCCGGCCACCGCGACGGCGACCTGGCGCTGCTGCGGCTGGCCGCGGCGGCTGAGGAGGTGCTGGCGCCGGCGGCGGGTGCGGTGCCGCGCCAGGCAGCAGACCGTTCCGCTGCCACACCAGTCCCCGCGCCCGCCGCCAGAGAGGAGTGAGCCATGCCGCCCACCGTCCGCCGCCGCGTGATTGATCTCGCGGGCACCGGCGTACCCGTGATCGAGCTGACCGGTACCGGGGGCGGTCCCCGGCTCACCGTGCTGGCGGGGGTGCACGGCTGCGAGTACGCGCCGATGGCGGCCGTCCGGCAGTGGGCCGGCCTGCTCGGGCAGCGGGACCTGCACGGCAGCGTGGTCGCCGTGCCGGTGCTGAACCTCGGCGCGTTCCGGGCCCGGAGCCCGTTCGTGGTGCCAGAAGACGGCAAGAACCTGAACCGGTGCTTCCCGGGGGATCCGGCCGGCAGTCACGCCGACCGGCTGGCGCACGCGGCGTTCACGCAGCTCATCGAGGGCTCGGATGCGCTGGTGGACGCGCACGCCGGGGACCTGGTGGAGGCGCTGGAGCCGTTCGCGCTATACGACGCCGGGCCCGGTGAGGACCGGGCCAGGGACCTGGCGATCGGGTACGGGCTCGGCTACGTCATCCGGCAGGAGCCGGGGCCGGACCGGGCGGTCGCCGGATCCACCAGCGCCGCCGCCGCCGAGGCCGGCATCCCCGCGATCACCGCCGAGGCGGGCGGCTGCGGACTGGTCGAGCAGGCGGCCGTGGCCGCCCACGTGCGCGGGCTCGACGGCGTGCTGGCGGTGCTGGGCATGGCCGACGGCGAGCCGGCCCGCCCCGTTGCCCCGCCGGTGCACCTGCGGCGGTTCATCTGGCTGCGCAGCGAGGCGGAAGGCTGGTGGGAGCCGTCGGTCCGGCCCGGCGAGCAGGTCGCGGCCGGCCAGGCGCTCGGCACCGTGAGCAGCCTGGACGGGTCGGAGCTGCGGCAGGCCATCACCGCGCCCGCGGCCGGGGTCCCCATGTTCATTACCAGTTCGCCAGCCGTCGCCGCCGACGGCCTGCTGCTCGGGCTGGGTGCGGCCTGACCCGGGCGCCGGATGGGGCGGTCAGCGGCCGGGCCCGGCGGGGCCGGTAGATTCCTGGCCCGTGAGCATGCGGACGCTGCTGCGCGGCGGGCTGGTCGCCGACGGGATCGGCGCCACCACCCGGCGCGGGGACGTGCTGATCGACGGACCGGTCATCGACT
Source organism: Nocardiopsaceae bacterium (assembly GCA_031254715.1). Lineage (GTDB taxonomy): Bacteria > Actinomycetota > Actinomycetes > Streptosporangiales > Streptosporangiaceae > JAIRTY01. The sequence continues at coordinate 1,479 of JAIRTY010000001.1, forward strand.
CGGTCGCGGCCGGCGACCTGCCGCCAGGCAGCTGTGAGGTGATCGAGCTGCCGCCCGGCAGCGTGATCTGCCCCGGCTTCATCGACGCCCACGTCCATGCGGAAGGGCCGCTGCTGGCCGACGGCGTGATCGAAGGCGCCCTGGCGCAGGGCGTGACCACGCTGGTGGCCGGCCAGGACGGGCAGTCCTGGATCGGCGCCACCAGGACCACCGCTGACTACCTCAACGCGTACTTCGGGCCGGTCAACGGCACCCTGGACCCGCCCCGCGACCTCAGCGTGGCCGGGTTCGGTGACGCGCTGGCCGGGCGGCTGGCGCAGAACGTCGCCGTGCTGGCCTCGCAGGGAACGATCCGGCACAACATCGCCGGCCTGGCCGGGCGCCCGCTGGACCCTGGAGAGCGGGCCGCCGCCCGGCAACAGGTGGCGGACGCGCTCGCGGCCGGGGCGGTCGGCCTGTCCAGCGGCCTCGACTACCTGCCGAGCCGGTTCGGCGACAGTGAGGAGATCGCCGCCATGGCCCGGCCGCTGGCCGAGGCGGGGCGGCCCTATGTCTCGCACCTGCGCGGCCACGGCCCGGACGTGCGGGCCGCGCTGGACGAGCTGGTCGCCGTCGGCCGCTCGGCCGGGGTCCGGGTGCATGCCAGTCACCTGTGGGGCCCGCCCGATGACATCGAGGCCGCGTTCGCCGCCGCGGACGCCGGCGGCGTCCCGGTCAGCTTCGACATGTACCCGTACCGCAGGTCCAGCACGATCCTGGCGATGCTGGTGCTCCCGCCCGGCCTGCAGGCCAGCGGCCCCGCGGCGGCGGTGACCGCGCTCGCCGACCCGCGGCAGCGGGCGGAGCTGCTGACCGGGGAGAAGTTCTCGGCCGGCTTCCTGGGGCAGCTCTACCTGAGCTGCCTGCCGGCTGAGCTGGCGGAGCTGGCCGGGCTGACGATCGCCGAGGCGGCCGAGCGCAGCGGGCAGCCGCCGGGGGAGTGGGTGCTGGACCTGCTGGCCTCGACGGGCCTGGGGGTCGGGGTGCAGCAGGACCGGCCCGGCCTGGACGAGCAGGAGCTGGCCTGGGTCTGCGCGCATGACCGGCACTGCGGCGGCTCGGACGGCATCTACCAGGGCCAGCATCCGCACCCGCGCGGCTATGCGGCCTTCGCCACCCTCGCCGGGCAGTACCTGGCCGCCGGTCCCGGCGCCGGGTACCAGGTGCTGGCCCGGCACCTGGCGGCCACGGCCGCCGACGTGTACGGGCTGTCCGACCGCGGGCGGCTGGCGCCGGGCCTGGCCGCCGACCTCTGCGTGATCGGGCCCGGCGGCCTCACCGCCCGGGCCGGCTACGACCAGCCCCGGCTGCCGGCGGCAGGAGCCGACCTGGTCATGGTGAACGGCGTCATCACCTGGCGCGACGGCCGGATCGTCGCCGGCTCCCTTCCCGGCCGGCTCGTCTCCTGACCCCCGGATGGTTTGACCATCGGCAGGCCGGGCGGGCACGATCAGCATCGAGTGTGCCTCGGGAGGGAGCTGATCGCGCGTGAGCATTCTTGGTACCCGGGTCCTGCGGACTGAAGACCCGGCCTTCCTCACCACCGGCGGCGTCTACACCGCCGACGTGGCGGACGAACGGCTGGCCGGTGCCTGTCACATCTTCTTCGTCCGGTCGCCGGTTGCTCACGCCAGGATCAGCGCCATCGACGTCAGCGCCGCCAGGGCCGCGCCGGGCGTGGTGGCCGCGTTCACCGGCGCCGACATGGCCGAGGTGCCGGTCGTGGCCCCGCCGATGCCCGGCATGATCAGCCAGGAGATGGGCCAGTACCTGCTCGCCAGGGACGTGGTCAGGTTCGTCGGCGAGCCGGTGGCCGTGGTCGTCACCGAGGACCCGTACCAGGGCGAGGACGCGGCGGAGCTTGTCGACGTCGGCTATGAGCCGCTGCCGCCGGTGCTCGGCCTGGCGGAGGCCGTCAGCGACGACGCCACCGTGCTTTTCCCGGCGGCCGGCAGCAACGTCGCCGCCACCTTCGGCGATCCGGGCGAGCTCAAGGCCGGCCTGTTCGATGGCTGCGAGGTGATCGTCTCCCGCACCATCGTCAACCAGCGGGTCGCGCCCGCGCCGATGGAGACCAGGGCGGCGGCCGCCGTCTGGGGCGAGGACGGCCGGTGCACGGCGTGGGTCCCCAACCAGGGCGCGCAGGGCACCCGCGAGTCGCTCGCCGGCATGCTCGCGATGGACGCTGCCCAGCTGCGGATCATCACCCCGGACGTGGGCGGCGCGTTCGGCGCCAAGTTCGGCGCCGACCCCGAGCACGCGGTGGTGTGCTGGGTGGCCAGGCAGCTCGGCCGCCCGGCGCGCTGGGCGGAGACCCGCAGCGAGAACATGCTCGGCATGACGCACGGCCGCGCGCAGCGCCAGACGGTCACGATCGGCGGCAGCCGGGACGGCAGGGTAGCTGCCTACCGGCTGGAGATCCTGCAGGATGCCGGTGCCTACCCGCGGTTCGGCGCGTTCCTGCCCTCGCTCACGATCCTGATGGCCCCCGGCCCGTACGCGATCGATCGCGCCGAGGCCGTGGCCAGGACCGTGGTGACGAACACCACCCCGGTCGGTGCCTATCGCGGCGCCGGCCGGCCGGAGGCCACAGCGGCGGTGGAGCGGGCCATGGACCTGTTCGCGGCCGAGACCGGCCTGGACCCGGCCGAGGTGCGCAGGAAGAACCTGCTGCCCAAGTTCACCGAGCCGCACCGGACCGCGTTCGGCGCCAGCTACGACAGCGGCGACTACGGGGCGGGACTGGAGCGGGCGCTGGCGGCCGCCGGGTACCAGGGGCTGCGGGACGAGCAGGCGAAACGGCGGGCGAACGGCGACGTGGTCCAGCTGGGCATCGGGCTGTCCTGCTACGTGGAGATCACCGGCCCCGGCGGCGAGGCCGGCGGCGGCAGCGAGAACGCCACCGTCGAGGTCCATCCGGACGGCAGCGCCACGATCCTCACCGGGACGTCCCCGCACGGCCAGGGGCATGCCACCGCGTGGGCGATGCTGGCCAGCGACGAGCTCGGCATCCCGGTCGACAAGATCACCCTCAAATGGGGCGACACCGACCTGATCCCCAAGGGCGGCGGCACCGGCGGTTCCCGCAGCCTGCAGCAGGGCGGGGCGGCGGTGCAGCAGGCCGCCAGGGAGCTGCTCGACCTGGCCAGGGACCGCGCGGCCGCCGAGCTCGAGGCCAATCCGGCCGACCTGGTGTTCAACACCGAGCGCAGCGCGTTCGAGGTGGCCGGGGACCCGGCGGCGGCGGTGCAGCTGGCCAGCCTGGCCGAGCCGGAGCGGCTGCTGGTCTACAGCGTGTTCAGGTCGCCGGGCCCGACCTTCCCGTTCGGGACCCACGTGGCGGTCGCCGAGGTGGACACCCAGACCGGTAAGGCGGTGCTGCGCCGGATGGTGACGGTGGACGACGCTGGCACCGTCCTCAACCCGCTGCTCGCCGAGGGCCAGCGGCACGGCGGCATCGCCCAGGGCGCGGCCCAGGCGCTGCAGGAGGAGGTCGTCTTTGACGCCGAAGGGAACCCGCTGACCTCGACCTTCGCCGACTACTCGATCTTGTCGGCGACCGAGGTCCCCAGCTTCGAGCTGGCCGACATGGCGACGCCGACCAGCTACAACCCGCTCGGGGCGAAGGGCATCGGGGAGGCGGGCACGATCGGCGCCACCCCGGCGGTGCAGAACGCGATCGTCGACGCGGTCGCCCACCTCGGCGTCAGGCACATCGACATGCCAGCCTCCCCGCAGCGGGTGTGGGAGGCGGTGCGGGCGGCGGGCTGATCCCGGCCCGGGAAGCCGCTAGCCCGCTGGCGCGGCCGGCGCCGCTGCGGGCGCGGGGCCGGTCAGCCGCCCGGCGATGACCCGCAGGCCCTCGGTCAGCTCCGCTGCCGTCGGTGCCTGAGCCGGGTCCATGGACCACTTCACCAGCACGCCGATGAGCAGGGCGTGCAGTACCGGGCCGGCCAGCCGGGCGGGTTCCTGGCTGGCGGCCGGGTCGATCCCGAGGAAGAACTCGGCCAGCCCGTTCCCCGCGTCCCGCTGAATCCCGGCCAGGAACGCGCGCAGTTCCTCGTTGTGCCCGAGCAGGCTGAGCAGCTCCAGCTGCATGGCCCACAGCCCGTGCGCCGAGCCGCCGAAGGACTCGATCATGCCCGCCAGCACCGACTCGAACCGCCGGGCCGGCTCTGCGGACAGCGCTCCCTCGGCCGACACCGTCCGCTCGACTTCGTCGGCCCAATCGCCGATCGCCTCGTAGATGGCCTGGTTCAGGAGGGCGTCCTTGGATCCGAAGTGGTACCCGATGGCCGCCAGGCTGACCCCGGACGCGGCGGCGATGTCCCGCGCCGTGGTGCGGGCGTAGCCCTTCTCGATCAGGCAGCGCTTCGCCCCGGCGAGCAGATCCTCGCGGTTTCCCATGCTCCCGCAGCATAGCAAGAAGTTAGACAAGCGTATTGAACAAACGTATTAGACATACGTTCAAGACGTGTGTACCGTACCGGGCATGGCTACTGACCAGACACCTCCCGCCCGTCCGGCCGCGGCCGGGACCACCGACCCTCCCCGGGCCGGACGCAAGGAATGGACCGGGCTGTACGTGCTGCTGCTGCCGCTGCTGCTGGTGTCCATGGACGTCTCCGTGCTCTACTTCGCTGTTCCGTTCATCAGCCGGGACCTGCAGCCGAGCAGCACACAGCAGCTGTGGATCTTCGATGTGTACGGCTTCGTGCTGGCCGGGCTGCTGATCACGATGGGGTCGCTGGGGGACCGGATCGGCCGTCGGCTGCTGCTGCTGATGGGGGCCGCCGCCTTCAGCCTCGCCTCGGTGGCGGCCGCCTACTCCCGCACCGCAGGGGAGCTGATCACCGCCCGGGCGGTGCTGGGGATCGCCGGGGCGACCCTCATGCCATCGACGCTGGCGCTGATCAGGAACATGTTCCACGACGAGAAGCAGCGGCGCACCGCGATCGCGATCTGGACGGCCGGGACGATGAGCGGCATCGCGCTCGGGCCGGTGCTGTCCGGCGTGCTGCTTGACCATTTCTGGTGGGGCTCGGTCTTCCTGATCAACGTCCCGTTCATGCTGGCCCTGCTGGCTCTGGCGCCGGTGCTGGTGCCGGAGTTCCGGGCCCCGCAGCGGGGCCGGTTCGACCTGATCGGGTCGGTGCTCTCGCTCGGGGCCGTGCTGCCGGTGATCTACGGCATCAAGGAGATCGCCGCGGATGGCCCGGACGCCGTGCGGTGCCTGTCAATCGCGGTCGGCGTGGCCGTGGGGGCCGCGTTCGTCGTGCGGCAGGCCCGCGCCCGCGCGCCCATGATCGACCTGAAGCTGTTCCGCAGCCGGGGCTTCACCGGGTCGGTCGCGATGAGCCTGGTGGCGATGTTCGCGCTGGTCGGGTTCGCCATCTTCACCACCCAGTACCTGCAGTCGGTACTAGGGATGACGCCCTTGACCGCCGCGCTGTGGTCGCTGGTGCCGATGGCCGGGACGATGATCGCCGCGCCGGCCACGCGGCTGCTGGTCGAGCGCATCGACCGCGCCTACGTGGCCGCGGGCGGGTTCGCGACCGCCGCCGCGGGCTTCGCCGCCCTCACCCAGTTGCAAGCGGGCTCGCCGCTGGCGTTCCTGCTGATCGCCGCCGGCGTCTACGCGGGCGGGGTGGTCGCTGTCATGTCCGTCGCCAATGAGCTGATCATGGGAGCCGTCCCGCCCGGGCGGGCGGGCGCCGCGGCCGCGGTGGTCGAGACGGCCACCGAGTTCGGGGGCGCGGCCGGCATCGCGGTGCTCGGCAGCATCGGCGTCGCGGCCTACCGCACCGGGCTCGCCGCGGCCGCTCCCGCCGGGACGCCGCCCGGCGCGCTGGCGGCAGCGCGGGACACTTTGGGCGGCGCGGTCACGGTGGCCAGCCAGCTCCCCGGGCGGGCCGGCGCCGGGCTGCTGGCCGCTGCCCGCGTCTCGTTCAGCCACGGCCTGAACGAGGCCGCGCTCGGGGCCGCCGCCGTCATGCTGCTGGCCGCCGTCGTGAGCGCGGTGTTCTTCCGCGGCGTCCGGCCAGTCTGCGCTGCCGCCGCTCGCGGCGAGGCTCAGCAGGGCGAGCCGGAGCCGGGCAAAGGCCAGCCAGCGGGTACCCGGCCGGGCGAGGCCCGGCCTGGCGGCCCGCTCACCGCCTGACCGCTGCGGGCCGGGGCGCCGCCCACGCGGCGGGCCCCCGGATCTGGGACCATCGGCCGGGGAGGTGCGGCATGGGGTTGCCAGCGGGCGGTGACCGGGCAGCGGCGGGCCGGGCGGAGCTGCTGGGCGAGGCCTGCCAGCGTGCCCTCGCCTACCTTGAAGGCCTGGCCACGCGGCGGGTCGGCCCGGCACCGGATGCCGTCGCCGCGCTGGACCGGCTGGACTTCCCGCTGCCGGCGGCGGGCCGGGATCCCCGCGACGTGCTCCGGCTGCTGGATGAGGCCGGCTCGCCGGCCACCGTGGCCAGCGCGGGCCCGAGGTACTTCGGCTTCGTGACCGGGGGGACGCTGCCGGCGGCGCAGGCCGCCGCGTGGCTCGGCGCGGCCTGGGACCAGAACGCCGCGCTCACCGCGATGTCCCCGGTGGCCGCCCGGCTGGACGCGGTGGCGCTGCGGTGGGTGACCGAATTGCTTGGCCTCCCGGCCGGCGCCGAAGGCGGCTTCGTGACCGGCGCCACCATGGCCAACGCCGCCTGCCTGGCGGCCGCCAGGGACGCGGTCCTGGCCCGCCACGGCTGGGACGCGGCGGGTCAGGGCCTGGCCGGCGCGCCGCCGGTCACGGTGGTGGCGGGCGCCGAGGCGCACACGACCGTCCGCAAGGCACTGGCCCTGGTCGGTCTCGGCCGCGACCGGGTCACCGTCCTGCCAGCGGATGAGCAGGGGGCGATCGTTCCCCGTTCGCTTCCCGCTCTCACCGGGCCGGCGCTGGTGTGCCTGCAGGCAGGCAACGTGAACAGCGGTGCCAGCGACCCGTTCCGGCCGCTGCTGCACTGGGCCCGGGAGCAGGGCGCGTGGGTGCACGTGGATGGCGCCTTCGGGCTCTGGGCGGCGGCCTCGCCAGCGACCGCGGGCCAGGTCGCCGGCGTGGCCGGGGCTGACTCGTGGGCGACCGATTCGCACAAGTGGCTGAACACGACCTACGACTGCGGGATCGCGCTGGTCCGTGAGCCAGGTTCGCTGCCGTCGTCGATGGCGGCCCCGGCGGCTTATCTCCCCGGCGGGGCGGGCCGGGAGCCGATGCATTTCACGCCGCAGAGCTCGCAGCGGGCGCGGGGGGCCGAGGTGTGGGCCGTGCTCGCGGCGCTCGGCAGGGACGGCGTCGCCGACCTGGTTGACCGGACCTGCCGGCTGGCGCGCCGGTTCGCCGGCGGCATCCGGGCAGCGGGCTATCAGGTCCTGAACGAGGTGGTGCTCAACCAGGTGGTCGTGGACTTCGGCGACCCGGGGCTGACGGCCAGGATCATCGCGGCGATCCAGGACGAGGGGACCTGCTGGTGTGGCCAGACCAGCTGGCGCGGCCGCCAGGCCATGCGGGTCAGCGTCAGCTGCTGGTCCACCACCGGAGACGACGTCGACGCCAGCGTCGCCGCGATCAGCGACTGCGCCCGCCGCGTCACCGGCCGGGGCGGGCCCGGGAGGTGAGCTCCACGGCGCCCGCAGACCGGCTAATCTCCGGTCATGACCCTACTTTTCATGACCTCACGGTCGGCGTATTTACCCCTTAGCAGCGGCAGCGGCAGCGGCGGCCGGCGGCACGCCGCGGCCAGCGCACAGCGTGCCGCGGTCAGCGCGCTCTGCGCCGCGGCTCTCGCCTTGATAGCCGGCTGCTCGACCGGCTCCGGCAGCTCGTCCATGTCCCCTGGCGCGACCGGCCCCGCCGGGACCGCGACCAAGCTCACCCCGCTGCGGGCCATCAGGCTGGCCGGGGTCGAGACCCAGCGAGTGAGCTCGATGGCGGCGACCTTCTCCGAGCAGGTCGGCACCGCGGGATCCGTCAATGGCACGATGCAGCTGCGGCTGAAGCCGAAGCTGCTGGCCCACGAGATCCTCAGCTCATCGATCAAGGGGCGGTCGGCCACGGTTACGGAGATCGTGTCCGCCAAGGCCATCTACCTCAAGGAGCCCAGCAACCCGACCGGCAAGCCGTGGCTCGAGATAAGGTTCTCCAGCCTGTCGGGAAACCTGGGCAAGAGCCTCCAGTCGCTGCTGCAGAGCGCTCAGAACGGCAACCCGGCCACGCAGACTCAGATGTTCGCCGGATCGCGCGATATCCACCAGGTCGGGACCCAGGTCGTCAACGGAGTCCAGACCACGCACTACGCGGGCACCGTGACGGCCGCCCAGGCCCTGAGCAAGCTGTCGCCCGCGATCCGCAAGGGGCTCGCGCCCGTGCTGAAGCGGATCAGTGGCGGCATCCGGTTCAACGTCTGGATCGACGGCCAGCACCACACGAGAAGGCTCGTCGTGGTCGAGAGCGTCGAAGGCCAGACCGTGACCGTTACCCTGAACGTCACCGCGGTCAACCAGCCGGTGCAGATCACGCTTCCGCCGCGAGGCCAGGTGACGGTTATGCCGGCGAGCGCGCTGCGCGGGCTGTAGGCCGGAGCCGGCCCCGGATCCGGGACTGCGCCCGGCGCATCACCGCCCGGCGCATCACCGGCCGGGGCGGGCCCGGGAGGTCAGCGCACCGGCGCTCCTGGCGTTGATCACCCGGTCGGCGGTGATGCCGGCCTGCTCGGCCCGCTGGCAGCCGCTGCCCAGCCAGTCGAGCTGGCCGGGCGCGTGCGCGTCGGTGTCGATGGCGAACAGGCACCCGGCGCCGGCGGCCAGCCGCAGCAGCCCGTCCGGCGGGTCCTGCCGCTCCGGCCGGCAGTTGATCTCCACCGCCACCCCGTGGTCGCGGCAGGCGGCGAAGACCGCAGCCGGGTCGAACGCCGACTCCGGCCGGCCCCGCCCGCCCCGGCCGGTCAGCATCCGCCCGGTGCAGTGGCCGAGCACGTCGACGTGCGGGCCGGCGATGGCGGCCAGCATCCGGCCGGTCATCTCGGCCGCTGGCATCCGCAGCTGCGAATGGACGCTCGCGACGACCACGTCCAGCCGGGCCAGCAGGTCGTCCCGCTGGTCCAGCGTCCCGTCCTCGAGGATGTCGACCTCAATGCCGGTCAGGATCCGGAACGGGGCCAGCCTGTCGTTGAGCCTGCTGATCAGGTCGAGCTGCGTGGTCAGGCGCTCCGCCGACAGGCCGTTGGCCACGGTGAGCCGGGGTGAGTGATCGGTCAGCGCGATCCACTCGTGGCCCAGGTTCCTGGCTGCCTCGGCCATCTCCAGCGGCGGGCTGCCACCGTCCGACCAGTCGGAGTGGGTGTGGCCG
>JAIRTY010000134.1 GCA_031254715.1 Nocardiopsaceae bacterium
CGATCCCGGTGAAAGGATCGATCAGCGGGCCGAACACCATTTCCGGCAGCCATAGCGAGTCAACCCCGGCGGCTTCGAGCCGGTCCACCGCTGAGGCGTACCCGGCCGGGGTGCCCGCGGCTCCCAGGCCGATACCGATCCTGACCTTCATCTCCGCCTCCGGCATGACCTCATCCGACCACGCCTGGCCGGTCCGCGCTGCACCGGGCCGGCCAGGCTCACCGGCTGAGTGTCGGTGGCGGCATCTACCCTGGCAGCGTGGGCACGGACGAAGCGGGCCTGGCCGGGCTGGCGGAGCGGTATGAGGACCTGATCGACGAGTTCGCCGGCGTTCCCGGAGTGGTGCCGCCGCGGGGCGGCAGCGGCTTCGGCCGCAGTGCCCTGCGCTACCAGGGCAAGATCTTCGCGATGCTGGTGCGCGGGCGGCTGGTACTGAAGCTGCCGGCGGACCGGGTCAGCGCGCTGGTGGGCAGCGGGGACGGCGTGAATTTCGACGCGAACAAGGGCACCCCGATGAAGGAGTGGTTCAGCCTCGACCCGGACAGTGACAGGGACTGGCTGCCGCTGGCCCGCGAGGCACTTGATTTCGCGCGCGGCTCTGCCCGCTGATCGGCTCTGCCCGCTGATCGGCTCTGTGGCCGGCTCTGCCGCGCTGGGCTCGTGCGGCCCGTTGATCCACGCGGCCCGGGCTGGCCGGTCCCGTTAGCCTGGAGTGGTGAAGGCGGGAGGAGCGCTGGTGCTCAGCCCGGACCCCGCGGTGGCGGGGCGCCGGGCGGCGGCCGAGGCTCGAGCATCGCTCGGGGATGAGCTCCCGTCGTTCGGAGTGCTGTTCGCCTCCGAGCATTTCCTGGGCTCCGCCGAGGCTCTCATGGCGGCCGTCACGGCTGAGGCCGGCTCCTTCCCGCTCATCGGCTGCGTGGCGGAGGGGGTGGTCGGCGGCGCCCGGGAGGTCGAGTCCGGGCCTGCCGTTTCGCTGTGGCTGGCGGCCGGGCTGGGGCCGGTCGAGACGTTCGCGATGAAGTTCCTGCGCACCCGCAGCGGCGGCGCCGTGGCCGGTTACCGGTTCGAGCCCGGCCGGCCGGGCGTTCACCTGATGATCTGCGACCCGTCGTTCCCGGCCGACGACCTGCTTGCCCACCTCAACCAGAACGTCGCCGGGACGGTGGTCATGGGCGGCCTGGCGAGCGGCGGGGTGCTGCGGGAGAGCCGGCTGTTCCTCGACGGCGAGGTCCTGTCCGGCGGCGCGGTCGGGGCCCACCTGCCAGCCGCCGGCGTCCGCACGCTGGTGTCGCAGGGATGCCGGCCCGTCGGCGACCCCTTCACAGTCACCCGCGCCGAGGGGAACCTGGTCCAGGAACTCGGCGGCCAGCCGCCGCTGGTGCGGCTGCGGGAACTGGCCGCGGACCTGCCTGCCCATGATCGTGACCTGCTCGCGCAGGGCCTGCACGTGGGAATGGCCATCAATGAGTACCGGTCCGAGCGGCAGCAAGGCGACTTCCTGATCCGCGGCTTCGTGGGGGCGGACCCGGAGTCGGGGGCGATCGCGGTCGGCGATGCGGTGGAGGTGGGCCAGACGCTGCAGTTCCATATCCGGGATGCGGCATCGGCGGACGAGGACCTCCGCCGCACCCTGCAGCAGGAAGCCGCGGCGCTGGGCGGGCGCAAGGCCGCCGGGGCGCTGCTGTTCACCTGCAACGGCCGGGGCTCGCGGCTGTTCTCCGAGCCCAGCCACGACGCCGGGCTGCTCGCCGAGAAGCTGGGCGATGTCCCGGTGGCCGGGTTCTTCTGCGCAGGCGAACTCGGGCCCGTCGGCGGGCAGAACTACCTGCACGGGTTCACCGCTTCGATCGCGCTGTTCCCGGGCGCGTGAGCGGATCGCCCGGGCGAGACACGCGGCGGGTGCCGGGGTTATGGTGCCGGGATGGGCGACGGGGTGATCCGGCAGCGGCTGGCGGGGGAGCTGCGCAAAGCCGTGGCGGCCCGGGACATGATCGCGGTATCGGCGCTGCGGTCGGCCCTGGCCGCGATTGACAACGCTGGTGCGGTTCCGCTGCCGCCCGGGCCTGCCGCTGGCACCAGCAGCCCGCATGTCGCCGGTGCCGCTACGGGCCTTGGTGCGGGGGAAGCGCAGCGGCGCAGCCTGAGCGACAGCGACGCCGCGGAGATCGTGCGGGCCGAGGCCGCCGACCGCCGCGCCGCGGCGGGCGACTACGACCGGAGCGGGCACGCCGAACGGGCCGGCCGGCTGCGGCGGGAGGCAGACGTGCTGGAGGCCGCCCTGGCGGCTGCCGGCCCGGCTTGAGATGCTCGTGACAGGCGCGGGTTGGGCCGGTCATCGGCCCGGTCCGCCGCTTGGTCGCAGATGAGCAGCGAAAGGACGTGGCTGGATGCCCGAGTCAGGGCAGGCGCCCCCCTCCGCCGAGGTGCTTCCCCACGAACTGCCGGCCTCCATGCGCGAGGCAGGCCTCACCAACTGGATCAGGGAACCGCTGGACGACGCCGTCGACCGGCGGCGCCGGATCATCGTCCCGCCGGCAGTGGCGACCGCCGGTACGCCGCTGAACGGCCAGAAGGGCGCGATGACGGCGGAGGCACGCCACCCGGACACGCTCCTGATGATGGGCGACAATCCGGCGCTTCCCACGATGCCCGAGCGTCCGACGCTGCGGGATTTCTACCTGCTCCGCCTCAGCCAGAAGGGCAGCATGCACATGCTGCAAAGCGCCCGGCTGGCGCGTGAGCACGGGCTTGACGAAAAGATCATCACGGCCTGCCTGCTGCACGACATCGCCATCGCCGGGCTGCTGTCCTCCCACCACGGCTACTGGGGGGCGCAGATGGTCGCCCCGTACGTGGACGAGGAAGTGGCGTGGGCCATCCAGAAGCACGAGGCGCTGCGCTACTTCCCGGACGAGTCGGTCGGGTACAGCTACCCGCAGGCCTACGTCGAGTATTTCGGACCGGACTACCGGCCCCCTGACTACATCCGCCGCGACTACGAGCAGGCGCGCCAGCACCGCTGGTACATGACCTCGCGGCTGATCACCATCAACGACTTCTACTCGTTCGACCCGGCCGTGGTGGTGGAGCTCGACGAATTCCAAGACGTGCTCGGCAGGAACTTCCGGCAGCCGGAGGAAGGCCTCGGTTTTGACGGCTCGCCGGTGGCGCACATGTGGCGGACGATGATCTGGCCCAACAACTTCCTCTGAGCAACCCCTTCGCCAGCAGCGCGGGCGGCCGGGCTAGTGACTGCGGAGGACCTCCGCCAGCGCGCGGGCGGCAGCCGGGATCCGGTGCTCGGGCAGGCGCCCGAACCCCAGCAGCAGGCCGCGCTCGGGGGAAGGTGCCAGGTGCATCGGGGACAACGGGGTGAGGTTGATGCCGTGCCGGGCTGCGGCGGCGGCCAGTCCGACGTCATCGGACCCGGCGGGGAGCGGGAGCAGCAACTGCATTCCGGCGGCGGCACCACGGGGGCGAAGCGCGGGCAGGAGATCATCCAGGGCACGCAGGAGCAGGTCCCGGCGGCGCCGGTAGGCGTGGCGGGCGCGGACGATATGCCGCTCGTATTCGCCGCTGGAGATGAGGCTCGCCAGGGCGAGCTGGCCGATGGCCGGTGAGCCGGAGTCAGCCGCTGACTTGGCATCCGGCAGCCTGCCGGCGAGCCAGTCCGGGGCGCTGATCCAACCCAGCCGGATGGCGGGGGCCAGGGTCTTGGCCGTGGTCCCGACGTGGGCGACCCGGCCGGGGTCCAGGCCCTGCAGCGCGCCCACGCCGGCGCGGTCGTACCGGAACTCCGCGTCGTAGTCGTCCTCGATCACCACTGCGTCAGTCGCGGTGGCCCAGGCGATCAGTGCATGGCGGCGCTGCGCCGACAGGACCGCCCCGGTCGGGAACTGGTGCGCAGGAGCAGTCACCACCGCGTGGGCGCCCAGCCGGGGCAGGTCGGCCGGGCGGAGGCCGTCCGCGTCAACCGGGCAGCCGGCCAGGCTCAGCCCGGCCTGCCGCACGGTGGCCCACAGCCCCGGGTGCGACGGTGTCTCGGACGCCACCACGGTCCGGCCCGATGCGGCCAGCACCTGCGCCGTCAGCGCCAGCGCCTGGGTGAATCCCTGGGTGATGATGATCCGGCCCGGGTCGGCACGAACTCCACGGACCCGGCCCAGGTAGCCGCTGAGTGCGGCCCGCAGCTCGGCACGGCCCCGGTAGTCCCCGTAGTCCAGCGCGGCGTCGGGCGCCTGGCGCAGTGCCCGGTCCAGTGCCTTAGCCCAGCCGCGGCGGGGAAAGAGCGCCACGTCGGGCGCGACCGGGTTGAAGTCGTACCGCCAGCTTGCCGCGGCCGGCTCGGCAGCCGGGGGCGGTGGCCCGGCCACCTCGGCGACCACGGGCGCGGCCCGGGGCCGGACCCGCAGGTAGCCCTCGCTGGTCAGCTGGTCGTAGGCGTCGCTGACCACGCCTCGTGACACCCCGAGCGCGGTCGCCAGCCGCCGTGAGGCG
>JAIRTY010000149.1 GCA_031254715.1 Nocardiopsaceae bacterium
CGGGCCGCCCGGTCCGGCGGCGCCGGGAACCCGCGGGCCCGGGCGCGCTCGTCATCCATCAGCGGCACGGTGAACCAGGCGAGGTGCCCGGTGTCGAACCAGGGGTCGCCGGGCTGGGCGTAATCCCAGTCGAGCACGCCGCTGACCCGGCCGTCGTCACCCCACAGCAGGTTCCACGGCCCCAGGTCACCGTGCTGGATCGCCTCCCCGGGCCCGGGCGCCCCGGCCGCGAACTGCCAGCGCGCGTCCGGCGGGCACCGGTAGCCCGCAAACGCCCGCCGCAGCCGGGCAGCCACCCGGCCCAGTTCCGCCGCGCCGGCCGGGGCCAGGATCTCCGGGATGAACGGCCAGCCCTGATCCCGTCCCGGCAGGTAGGAGAGCACTTCCCGGCCCGCCTGGTCGCGGCCGAGCGGCCGCGGCACCAGCTCAAGCCCCTGCGCCCGCAGCTGCCCGAGCAGGTGGTGTACCGAGGCGGTCCAGGGGCCCGCGGGCCGGCGCACCGTGCCGCCCGCCCGCACCAGCCTGCGGTCCTGCAGGCCCGCCCCGCGGAGGGGAGACTCCGGTTCCCCGCCGGGCTCCCGTTCCTCGCCCACTGCCGCATTCTCCCCCCGGCGGGCCGTGGTCTGCGGGCACCGGGCCGGGCATGGCAGGCTTGACCGGGGGCACGGATCCAGCCGCCCGCCCGGCCGGCCGGGCCGGGCCCGCACCGGCTCTGGTGCCAAGACGATGAGGATGAGGAGCAGCAACGTGTACCGCTGGCAGGGCCTGACGGAGGTGCCAGCCGACTGGGGCGGATCGGTGGTCACTATCGGGATGTTCGACGGCGTGCACCGGGGGCACCAGCGTGTCATCGCCCGGACCGTCGCAGACGCGGCCGGGCTGGGGCTTCCGGCGGTAGTGATCACGTTCGACCCGCATCCGCTCGAGGTGCTGCGCCCGGGCTCGCAGCCGCTGCTGCTCTGCACGCCCCGGCGCCGGGTCCAGCTGCTGGGCGAGCTCGGCGTCCAGGCCGTCTGCGTGCTCCCGTTCACCACCGGGCTGTCGCAGCTCAAGCCGGAGGAATTCGTGCAGGCGGTGCTGGCCGAGCGGCTGCACGCCCGGCGCGTGGTGGTCGGCACGGACTTCCGGTTCGGGCACCGGGCCGCCGGTGACGTCGCCCTGCTCGCCGAGCTGGGCGAGAAGCACGACTTCCTGGTGGACGGGATGACGCTGCTGGCCGACGCCGGGGACCGGGTCTCATCCAGCCGGATCAGGCAGCTGCTGGCGGACGGGGACGTGGCCGGGGCGGCAAGGGAGCTTGGCCGCCCGCACCGGGTGGAGGGCACGGTGGTGGCCGGCCAGCGGCGCGGTCGCGCCCTCGGCTTCCCCACGGCCAACCTGGCGACCCGGCCTGATACGGCGATTCCCGGCGACGGAGTGTACGCGGGGTGGCTGATCCGGCTGGACGACGCGGGCGAGGAGCAGCAGGCCTGGCCGGCCGCGCTGTCTGTCGGCACCAACCCGACCTTCGACGGCGCCGTGCAGACGGTCGAAGCTTACGCGCTGGACCGCGATGACCTGGAACTTTACGGGGCCGACGTGGCGGTGGACTTCACCGCCCGGCTCCGCGGGCAGACCCGGTTCGAGTCGGCGGAGGCGCTGACCCGGCAGATGCGCGAGGACGTCGCCCGCGCCCGCTCGCTCGTCGGCCAGGGCCAGCGCTGATACCGCCGGCGCGCAGGCCGCGGCGGGACCACGCACGTGGTACCGTGAATTCCGGTCGGCGTCGCCGGCCCGGTCGGCTGCACCCTCAAGCGGCCGGCTGCCGGGTTCCGGGTGGCTCGTCCGCCCGGGCCGGCGCAGAGGCCGGAGTGCCTCGCATCCGTGACGCCCCGGGCAGGCTCATGCCTGCCCGGCACCCGGCCACAAGCCGCGAAGATTGGAAACCGTACGTGCCGCTGGACATAGCCGTAAAGAAGGACATCATCGCCGAGCACGCGGCCGCTGAGGGTGACACCGGTTCGCCGGAGGTCCAGGTCGCACTGCTGACACGGCGGATCAACGACCTGACCGAGCACCTCAAGGTGCACAAGCACGACCACCACAGCCGCCGCGGGCTGCTCCTCCTCGTGGGCCGCCGCCGCCGGCTGCTGAAGTACCTCGCCCGCAAGGACATCGAGCGGTACCGCGCCCTCATCGGGAAGCTCGGCTTGCGCAGGTAAGGTCAGTACTAACAGCCACAACAGGAGAACGAGGAACGATTTCCCGCGGCCCCGGCTCGGGAGCGCGATGGGCCCCAGGGCCGGTCCTCGGTAGTGGTTCTCGGGGCGGGAGCGGTGCCGCTGTGCGGCGCGTCCGGGCCGAGGGCTTCGATCGAAGACCGGCCGGAGCGAGCCAGGTCACCTGGCCGGAGCGCAACCCGGCGGACCGGGCGCGGGACCTCAGTCAAGGAGGTCTCACCCGTGGAGGGTGTGCATACCGCCGAAGCCGTTATCGACAATGGCCAGTTCGGCACCCGTACGATCAGATTCGAAACCGGGCGGCTCGCCCGCCTTGCGGCCGGCTCATCCGTCGTCTACCTGGACGACGAGACCATGGTGCTGTCCGCGACCACCGCATCCAAGCAGCCCAGGGAGGGGCTCGACTTCTTCCCGCTGACGGTGGACGTCGAGGAGCGGATGTACGCGGCGGGCCGGATTCCCGGCTCGTTCTTCCGCCGCGAAGGGCGCCCGTCCGAGGACGCCATCCTCACCTGCCGGCTCATCGACCGGCCGCTGCGCCCCTCGTTCGTCAAGGGGCTGCGGAACGAGGTCCAGATCGTTGAGACGATCATGGCGCTCCATCCGGAGCACCTGTACGACGTGGTGGCCATCAACGCCGCCTCGCTGTCCACGCAGCTCGCTGGGCTGCCGTTCTCCGGCCCGATCGGCGGTACCCGGGTCGCGCTCATCAAGGGCCAGTGGGTGGCGTTCCCCACCCACTCCGAGCTTGCGGACGCCACCTTCGACATGGTGGTCGCCGGCCGGATGCTGGAAGACGGCGATGTCGCGATCATGATGGTGGAGGCCGAGTCCACCGCCCGCACCCTGCCGATGCTGGCCGACGCCGGCAGCGGCGCCGTCGCTCCCACCGAGGAGCGGATCGCCGAAGGGCTGGAGGCGGCGAAGCCGTTCATCAAGCTGCTGTGCGAAGCCCAGCAGCAGGTGGCCTCCCAGGCCGCCAAGGAGACCGCCGAGTTCCCGGTCTACGCCGACTACCAGCCGGACGTCTACGAGGCTGTCACCGCCGCCGTGTCCGCCGAACTGGCCAAGGTGCTGGCGATCGCGGGTAAGCAGGAGCGCGAGTCCGAGACCGACCGGCTCAAGGCCCTGGCCGCCGAGCAGCTCTCCGCCCAGTTCGAGGGGCGCGAGAAGGAGATCAGCGGCGCATTCCGGGCCCTGACCAAAAAGCTGGTCAGGGAGCGGATCATCGCCGAGGGACTGCGCATCGACGGCCGCGGGCTGGCTGACATCAGGAAGCTGTCCGCCGAGTCGCACGTGCTGCCGCGGGTGCACGGCTCGGCCCTGTTCGAGCGGGGCGAGACCCAGGTGCTCGGCGTCTCCACGCTGAACATGCTGCGCATGGAGCAGATGATCGACACGCTCAACCCGGAGCGGACCAAGCGCTACATGCACAACTACAACATGCCGCCGTACTCCACAGGCGAGACCGGGCGGGTCGGATCGCCGAAACGGCGGGAGATCGGGCACGGCGCGCTCGCCGAGCGGGCGCTCATCCCGGTGCTGCCGACCCGGGAGGAATTCCCGTACGCGATCCGGCAGGTCTCGGAGGCCATCGGATCGAACGGTTCCACCTCCATGGGCTCGGTCTGCGCGTCCACCATGTCGCTGCTCGACGCGGGCGTGCCGCTGCGGGACATGGTGGCGGGCATCGCCATGGGCCTGATCAGCGAGGGCGGCCAGTTCGTCACCCTGACCGACATCCTGGGCGCGGAGGACGCGTTCGGCGACATGGACTTCAAGGTGGCGGGCACCCGGGACGTGGTCACCGCCCTGCAGCTCGACACCAAGCTCGACGGCATCCCGGCGTCGGTGCTGGCAGGTGCCCTGACCCAGGCGCGGGCCGCGCGGCTCACGATCCTGGACGTGATGCGCGAGGCCATCGACGCGCCCGCCGAGATGAGCCCCTACGCGCCGCGGATCATCACGGTCAAGGTGCCGGTCGACAAGATCGGCGAGGTGATCGGGCCCAAGGGCAAGATGATCAACTCGATCCAGGAGGACACCGGCGCCGAGATCACGATCGAGGACGACGGGACCATCTACATCGGGGCGACCGACGGGCCGTCGGCTGAGGCCGCCCGTACCTCCATCAATGCCATCGCCAACCCGCACATCCCTGAGGTCGGTGAGCGCTTCCTGGGGACGGTCGTGAAGACGACCGCGTTCGGCGCGTTCATCTCGCTGCTGCCGGGCAAGGACGGCCTGCTGCACATCACTCAGATCCGCAAGCTGCACGGCGGCGCCCGGATCGAGAACGTCGACGACGTCATGAAGGTCGGCGACAAGATCCAGGTGGAGATCCGGGAGGTGGACGACCGCGGCAAGTTGTCGCTGGTGCCGGTAGAGGTACTGGAGCGGGAGGCCGCCGATGGCGGGCCCGGCGACGGTGCCCAGGCCGCCGACGACGACCGCGACCGTGGCGACCAGGACGGGCGCCCCGGCGGCGACGGGCACCGTACCCGCCACCGCGAGCGCCGGCACCGGAACACGTGAGCGAGCCGCGGCAGGCGGCGGGGGGCCACGGCCCGGTCCGCCGCAGCGTGCTGCCCGGCGGGCTGCGGGTGGTCACCGAGTTCCTGCCCGCGGTGCGGTCGGCCGCCGTCGGGATCTGGGCCGGCGTGGGATCGCGTGATGAGGACGTGGCCCACGCCGGCGCCACCCACTACCTGGAGCACCTGCTGTTCAAGGGCACCAGGCGGCGCACCGCGCTGGAGATCTCGGCCGCGATCGACGCGGTCGGCGGCGAGCTGAACGCGTTCACCGGCAAGGAGTACACCTGCTACTACGCGCGGGTGCTCGATGAGGACCTGCCGCTGGCGATCGACGTGCTCTCGGACATGGTGGCGGGCTCGCTGCTGGAGCCGAGGGATGTGGACGCCGAGCGCGGCGTGATCCTGGACGAGATCGCGATGAACGAGGACGATCCGGCCGATGCCGTGCATGAGGCGTTCGCCGCGCAGCTTTTCGGCGACAGCCCGCTCGGGCGGCCGATCCTCGGCACCGCCGGCTCCATCAACGGGATCACCAGGGACCAGATCGCCGAGCACTACACCGCCCGCTACACCCCGGACCAGCTGGTGGTGGCGGTGGCGGGGAACGTCGATCATGACACGGCCGTCGCCGACATCCGCCGCGCCTTCGCCCCGGTGCTGGCCGGGGAGGCGGTATCGGCCGCGCCGCGGCTGGCCGCCGTGGCCGGGCCGGACGGGCATCCGGCCGGGACCGGCGTGCGGCTGGTCTCCCGCGGCATCGAGCAGGCCAACCTGGTCCTCGGCTGCCAGGGCGTGGCCAGGACCGACGACCGCCGGTTCCCGCTCGGGGTGCTCAACGCCGCGCTGGGCGGCGGCATGTCGTCGCGGCTGTTCCAAAAGCTGCGCGAGGAACGCGGGCTGTGCTACGCCGTCTACAGCAGCGCCGTCCCGCACGCCGACGTCGGGATGTTTTTGGTATACCTGGCGTTGAACCAGGCGTCCCAGCGCGAGGCGCTGACGCTGCTG
>JAIRTY010000248.1 GCA_031254715.1 Nocardiopsaceae bacterium
AGACCACCCCGGCGCCATCTGCGTCGTGGCCGCCAGCCTCGCCGAACGGGCCTGGACCGTCATGCGCCGCGGCAACCCCTACGTCATCTGCGGCACCGACGGGCGCCCGGTCACCGCGCAGCAGGCCAGAGAACTCATCGCCGGGAACTGGAGCGTGCCACCCGAGATCCGCTCACGCCGGCGCAGCAAGAAGACGGGGAAGGCCCCCCCAGAAAGTCCTCGAAGGACAATACGCACGGGGCAGCCTCCCCCGCGGCACCACTCCACCCCAGCGCCGACGGCCCGTCAAGCAGATCACTTGACAACCGATCCTCCATAGGGAATCAGGCGACCAGGCGGGCGATCAGCGGACGATCGTGTGCTGGCAGTTCCCGCATGCCATTGCGGACGGTCAGGGCGGCGTTGACCAGGGCGCACGCCCGGGCGGTCTCCGCGGCGGCGTGGTCGACCTCGCCGAGCTTGGCCGATTCGAGCCATGCAGACACCTCTGCCCAGGAGTACAGGCTGGCCCGCTGCCGCTTCACCTTCGGGGCGGGGAAGCCGCCGGGGCCGCGCTCGCCGGTGATCCAGTAGCGGGCCGACGCAGGAGTGACCCTCGCCCGCTCGGCGATCTCATCGGTCACGACCAGATCCTCGGTGACGCCGGTGACCTTCATGCCGGCGGCTTCGACGTGCTCCACGGCCGACACGATGGCCTGCATGGCGTCGTCCGCCTCCCGTGAGAAAGCCACCACCCCGCCCCGGTGATCCGCTTGGACGGCCGCGTCGATGCCCTCATCGGCGGTCAGGATGTCGCCGAGAACCTCGGTGTGATCATCGGTGACAGGCCCGGCGACCTCAACGTCGAACCAATAGGTGTTCATGCTTGCTGCCCCTTCTGTGCGGGCACCTGGCGAGCGCCCGGCGGATCTTCGCCGCCTCGTTCTCGGGCACTTGGGAGTGCCGTAGACAGTCAGCGGCGGGCACCCAGACAGTACGCTCTGGCGTAGGCATGGGACCGGCCGTCCGCTGTCTGGATACGCCATCCGGCGGCGCGTAAGTCCTCAAGCGCGGCACGGATCTCCTTCGCGGGCATGTTGTCCAGAGTATAACACGTGTTTCGATAAGTGAAACAAGGCGAAGGCAAGCGAACCAGACCGTCGGTCGGCGAACTCATCGAGCGCTTCTGGCAGCACATAGGCTGCCCGCGCGGAACCTGCCTCGCATCGGGCGAGGATCGCCAACCCGCTCGGCCTTGCAGTCAGCGAGGGCTGGGCACAGCTGCTGGCCAGCCGGTCCGGCAAGCCCTGGCAAGCGCCGCCGCCTTCCGCCGCTGACGCTGGCCCTGGGCATGGCGCGGGACCGTTGGCGTGACGGGATGCATCTCGACACGGAGCTGATTGGTACCTGCGTATCCGTGGATCATGGTGACTATCGCCGACCGGGCATCCGCAGGTCTCCGCGCCTCCTCGGCTGCACTGCCGCCGCGCCTTCCGCGCGGGCCGGCGGCCGTGCCCGGTGCCGCTCAACAGGCCGGACGGCGGCAATATTAGGGAGCGGCAGCGGAGGTGATCACATAGCGGCCGGTCCACCCCGCCGGGTCGCCAGCCCTGATGAGGCCGGAGCCGACGGCGCTGTTGACCTGGAGTCCCGTCGCGCCTTCCGGGTTGACCGTCAAGACCCTGCTGGCGGTGTAGGAGAAGGACACCAAGCCGGACACGGTGAACCTGTCGGCCAGGCAGCCCGGGGAGTAGACGCTCACCTTGATGTCGACGACGGTTATCGCCCCGCGGATCACGCTGGCCGAAGGCGCGTCGTAAATGAACTGCCCGGCTGTGACCGTCCCCCTGACCGTCAGGCTCGGAGGCAACCACGGAAAGCTGCCGATCCCCAAGCTGCCCCCGCTGATCGTGGCTGGATGGAGCAAAGAGCCGGCCTGGCCCGAGATCGTCGCGACCGGGCAGGTGAGCGTCATGCCTATGTTGAGGTCGGCCAGGGTTGCTCTTCCCTTCCCTGCATAATGCCTGGCGGGAGCGTTGGGCGGCGCCGGGCCTGCCGTCGGCGCGGCGTTCAGCCTCCCCGCCGCCGCGGCGGTCGGCGGAGCAGCCGCAGGGCCGGTGAAGACGACGCTCGGAGGCTTCTTCGCCATGGTGTGTCACCTTCCTGTTACGCGCCCGCTTGCAGCGGCGGGTACCCGAGCCTGGTGTGGAGGCGGTTGACGTGGGCCAGCAGCGGCGCGGGGAGCTGGCTGGCCGGGGAGCTGCCTGCCCCTTCACGTTCGACACCGGACAAGTGATGGTTGGACTACTCGCCGGGGTGGTGTCGGTGAACACGTCCTGGCCGGTGTTGTTCAACGCCGTGATAGCCCCGCCGTTGGTGACGGTCCACGCGCTGGCGGCCGCGAGGGCGGTGCGGCGGCGACTCCGGTGAACGCTTGCTTCCTGCTGGTCATTGCACTCCTGGTTCTCATGTGGTCCTTCCACGCGCGGGGGACCGCGGACGGCCGCACCGGCCGGGACCAGTCCCGGCTCACCGGAAGAGCTTCGGCAGCGACTGGCTCGGGGGAAGCACCCTGCCGCCGGCCAGCGGGAAC
The DNA here is from genome assembly GCA_031254715.1 of Nocardiopsaceae bacterium. Classification (GTDB taxonomy): domain Bacteria; phylum Actinomycetota; class Actinomycetes; order Streptosporangiales; family Streptosporangiaceae; genus JAIRTY01. The sequence continues at coordinate 2,573 of JAIRTY010000248.1, forward strand.
TCGCCGTTCGTGCAGGCACCCGGGGAAAGGTCGGTGCACGGGACCCCGGTCGTCATCTTGATGTAGTTGCCCGGCCCGGACACTGTCGCGTCCAGCAGCGGGCCGAGATTGTCCCCGGCCGGGGTGACGCACCCGGTGAACGGGGGGATCGTGGCCGTCCCGGCCACCGTCCCCGCGTTGAGGATCTGCGCTACTCCGGTGTATTGCGGGGACGGCTCGGTGGGGTCGCTTCCACCCTGCAGCACGACCTGGTTGTTACCCGGATCGGCCATG
>JAIRTY010000266.1 GCA_031254715.1 Nocardiopsaceae bacterium
GAGATCATGAGACCGGGCGACAGCCCACAGGTCCGCCAGCAGCCGGCCGGCCAGGCCAGATCCGCTTGCAGCCTGGTAGGCGTCCAGGAACGTGTCCGCGGCTTGCTCACCGTGAAGCAGGTACAGGTCCAGCCGGCACCAGCCCACATCGAAGCCGCGCGGGCCGATGCCGGCACCGGTCCAGTCCACGACGCCGGTCAGGATGCCTTCGTCCCAGACGACATTGCCAGACCAGAAGTCGTGATGCGTCAGCACGCCGGGTGCTCCGGCGAGGAGGTCCCAGCGGGCGGCTACGGCACTGGCCGCGGGCCCGCTGATAGCCGCCGCGGATCCTCCTGGCCGGTCTAGCACGCTGTGGAGCCCGGCGTAACGACGCAGGGAGGTCGCATGGATCCGCGCCAGTACCTGGCCGAGCTGGGCGGCTGCGGCTGATGGCCGGGCGGGAGTGATGTCCGCTGTGCCGGGCAGCCGGGAGATCAGCAGCCACGTTCCCGCATCCGATCCGTCATCCAGGGCGCTGGCCAGCAGTCTCGGCGCCAGGCCGTCGAGCCCGCCCAGAGCTGCGAGAACTTCCCGCTCGCGACTGGCCCCGTCGTCTCCGGGCGGGAACTGCCGAAGAACCACCTCAAGCTGCGGGTTTGCCGTCGTGATCAGGCAGGTACGGGCGTGCGTGCCGCCGGCGAGAACCCGCACGGCCCGCACAATCGCCGACGGCCCGGCGAGTTCTGCAGCCCGCCTGATGGCCGTGGCAGGCCACGGAAGATCACCCATAAGCGAAGCGTAAAGAGTGGCGGCCGGCGACTTGCCCCGGCGGGGAGGTTTGGCACCGGAGCGGCAGGGCGACCATGAGAACGTCAAAGGTCGCCGTGCCTGCGTCCGTGGGCCTGACTGAGGAGTGGCAGTGAGCGAACCAGTGCAGCAGGGCGCCGACATGCTCGCCCAACTGGGTCGGCATTGGGGCTGGGTATTGTCCTTCGGAATCGTCACCTTGGCGGCGGGAATCGCCGTGCTGGTCTGGCCAAGTGCGACGCTCTTGGTGATCGCGGTCGTGTTCGGCGTGCAGCTGATAGTCGCCGGGATATTCAGGTTCGTGGCCGCATTCGCGTCCGACGACGCCAGCGGCGGAACGCGTATCTTGCTGGCACTGCTCGGCGTTATTTCGATCATCATCGGGCTGTGGGCCGTCCGCCACGTGCTGCTGACGCTGCTCGCGCTGGTCGTTCTGCTGGGCATCTTCTGGGTGGTCAACGGGGCGATCGAGCTCTTCACGGCGCTGTCTCACCGTGGGCTGCCCGCCCGGGGCTGGACCGCAGCGATGGGGGTGCTCAGCGTCGTGGCCGGAATCATCGTGCTCATCTATCCCGGCGAGACCCTGCTCGTCCTGAGCGTCGTGCTCGGGATCTGGCTGCTGGTCTACGGGGTGATGGAGATCATGGCCGCGTTCCGCTTGCGCAGGCTGGCCCATCCGGCCTGACCCGGCCAGCCGGGATTCTCATTCGGCCGCACCGGGCCACAGATCATGCTCGGTGCAGAAACGCTCGACCTCATCCAGTTCGACGTCGGCGTCTTCGGCCTTCGCCACGGCGGCGCCGGCGACCCACCAGTCAGCGCCGGGCAGCCCGGCCGACAGATACGCCCGGGTTCCTGGCTGCCGATGCTGCCGGGCGCGGCGGGAATGCGCGACGACCTCGCCGTGCGCAGGCTCCCACAGCCGGACGAGGCCAGTCTCTGCACCGAGGACGACGGCGTCGTACCACCGCCAGACCACCGCCTCTGCGCCGGTCGCCGCGGTCGCGACGGCCACCAGGTGACCGGGTGAGACCCGCTCCGTCCGGGGCGAGGGGAAGGCGCTCGCGTACCGGACGGACGAAAGCCGTCCCGCCCGGAGAACCTGACATGCATCCTCGTGAACCTGTAGCACGATCCCGCAACTGAGCCGGGCGGGCGCACGACTTTGAGCACGCGAGTCAGCCATCCGGCGAGTGTCTCCCAGCGGGTCCTGCGCCGGCAACCGCGGGCCCACGCCTGGACCTACCGGGCGGCCGCGCACCCGCGCACTGTGGCCTGACCTGGTGCGACGCAAGGCGGGGTATTGACACCCCCGTGATCGGGGCGTAAATCGGATGTAATGGCTGCGTACGGTATACAGAATTCTGCATCTTGTAGGAAATCTCTGGCACGCCCCCGCATTGGCTGCTTAACGGCTGGCTCTCAGCGGGTGTTACAGAGCCCGCGCCCAGCCGCCGCTGGGTGGCCGGTCTTATGCAGTGGAACGCCTGGCGGGGCCGGAAGCTGCTGCCCCGCAATCATGCATAACCGCACCACGCCACGTTGTCGTTCCCCGCCCTCCTGCTCACGATCAAGGGACAGGCACTTATACGCCATGGAGGAGCGATGAACAAGCGGTCGTTAGTCAGGTGGGTGTTACCTCTCGCGCTGTGTCCGCTGCTCGGCAGTTCTGTCGCAGCGACTGCCATGACGGGCGGCGCGGGCCAGCATGCCATTACCAGTCGTGCCGCATCGATGGGATCGGTGCCCGGGGCCCAGTGCGGCCCCGGGGACCGGCCCGAGAGCGGGCTGCAAGGGCAGACCACAACCGCGGAGCGCTTCAGCGGCGATTCCGCACTCGGGTACAACTGCAACCTGCAACTCGTGGGCCAGTACACGGGTGAGGGAGCATTTTCGCAGGATGGGCCGGCGTACGCCGGCAACTGCGCGTACTACGGGACGGACCGTAACAACTCTCAGCAGCAGAACCACGGTGTCACGGTGGTGGATGCCTCTGACCCCCAGCATCCACGGGTAACCGCGTTCCTGAACGACACTGCCTCGGCGCTGGTGCCGCACGAGACCGTGCAGACCAATACCCGGCGCCACCTGCTGGTGGTCGCCCAGGCCGATGGGCCGCAGTTTGCCGTTTATGACATCTCAGACTGCCGCCACCCGGTCCTGAAGGCCAACATCCAGCTACCAGGCAGCCACGGCCACATGGGCGCCTTCGCCCCGGACGGCCGGACCTACTGGCTCACCCAGAGCTTCCGGAACCCGGGCGGCTTCGTGTACGCCGTGGACCTGTCCGACCCGTCGCATCCGCGGGAACTCCCCCCGTGGCAGTTCAACGGCGACGGCAGGCCCCACGGGCTGGAGCTCAACCCGGCGGGCTTCGAACCCGGTGTGGCTGAGGGGACTCGGCTGTATGCGGGGCAGCCGGGCAACTTCGGCGAAACCGACAACGACAGTGGCCCGGACGGGCTGGTGATCGAGGACGTCAGCGGCTACCAGAACCGTGTCCCCCATCCGCAGATCCGCATCGTCAGCAAGCTCTTCTGGTCCGACCAGGGAGAAGCCGAGGCCATGGTCCCCGTGAAGATCAACGGGCACCCGTACATCATCACCACGGACGAGTCCGGCGGCGCGGGTGGCACCGGCGGCCTGCAGGGCGCGTGTGACCGCGGGCAGTCCCTGTGGGGTTATCCGCAGATCATCGACGTCGGCGACGAGACGCATCCCAGGATCGTCTCCAAGCTCATGCTGCAGGTGAGCGATCCCGCCAATTGCCAGCAGCAAGTCAACGAGACCCCGCCGGACTTCTGCGGCGGAGGACCATGCCCCGGCACGAATCTGCCGGCCGAGTCGGGGTCGACCAATTACAGCGAAGAACGATGTGTCGCTGACAATCCGATGAACGCGACGATGCTCGCCTGCACTTTCCAGAATGCGGGCCTGCGCGTGTTCGACATCCGCGATCCCCTCCACCCCACAGAGATCGCTTACTACAAGCCACCGGCTGTCGGGACTGCGTTCCGTCCCTCATCGGGTAGCTGGGTACCGGGCGCCGACCGGACCGTGGACAAGGTCGCCTCCTGGGTGCGCTGGCGCACGGTGGGGAACCAGCGCGAGCTCTGGTTCGTCAGCGATGGCAACGGTTTCCAGGTCGTGCGGTTCACGAACTGGTTCGAAGCGCACAACTCGAGCGTGCTCGCGAACTCAGGCACGTAGGAAACCAGCGGACCGATAGCCGGGCGTCCGTGCAATGTGAGACCGCAGGTGCCGCCGCGCGGGCGGTGTCCGGACAAGGAGGTAGCGGGCGATAGCCCTCATACCGGTGATCGCCGGCCGGCAGTCACGCCGCCTGACCGGCGATCACCGGTACGTCCTTCGGCGGCGCCCGCTCTATGCGCCCGGCTGCTGACGCGTGCGGGCGCGCCGCCACGCGGGGCTGTCGTCAAAGTAGGTGTCGTAGCGGTCCTGCACTTCCAGCAGGCTCTCAGGCGGCTGCTGGCCAGTGGCGATCCTGGCCAGGTGGCGGAAGTACTCGAACCGCTCGACCCCCGGAGTGATCACGATCAGCAGGTCGGCGTCCGAACCTTCGGCGGCCGCGAATGCGTGGACCAGCCCGGATGGCACCACGGCCAGGTCCCCTTCGCCAGCCACCAGCACCCGCTCACCGGCCAGCAGCTGGGCTGAGCCGCTGATCACATAGAACAGCTCGGCTGACCCCGAATGATGGTGCGGGCTGGCGCCATCCGCGCCACCGGCCAGGGTGACTCGCTGGGTGCTGAGCCGCCCGCCGGTAGCGGAGCTATCGGCCAGCAGGCGGATCATCTGCGGCGTGCCACCGATCTGCTCGGCTTCCGCCGCGCGCACGACGACCGCATGGCCGTCCAGGGGGTTGACGTGCGACATGCGGGTTCCTTACCCCGGCCGGGAAGTGGCCAAAGCGAGGCTGCCCCGAAGGATCTGCGAGCTGATCGGGCCCCGCCAGCTATCCGCCCGCACGTGGTTACTCCGTGGTGACTGACCGGGCGCTGCGCCCGGTTTCGGAGAAGGCAGGCCCCTCGATGCCCCAGCTGACGATCCGCTGCGGCTTGACCGCGAACCAGACCGGGTCCCACCCGGGGCCGAAGATCTGCTCTCCGCCCTCGCGGTGGAGTTCGGCGGTGCAGATCGGAAGAGC
>JAIRTY010000297.1 GCA_031254715.1 Nocardiopsaceae bacterium
GGTGCCGTAGAAGCCTCCCCCGGCGAGCCCGGGCCCGGTGATATCCGGCTGTGTCGCGCCGTTGGGCGCCGGGTAGGCGGTGTCGAACCACTGGGTGAAGAACTGGCTGAGCTCGGACCGGCAGGCCTGGCTCTGGTTCGGCAGTGCATCCTGGAACGCGGCCTCGAGTTGCGGCTCGGTGATGGAGCCACCGCCAAATTTGTGCTGGACATGCTGCAGGACCTGGGTGAACCTGGCGGTGCCGAGGATCTGCCAGAGCGCGATATAGGCCGTGGCTGGCCGCTGGTACGTCGGGCTCCTTGAGAACAGCCCGAACGGCGTCGGATTTGACGGCGCCGCTGACCAGAAGCTTCCGGTCCGCGCATAGTTCGCGTTGAACTGCGCGATGAGGCTGGCCTGGAAAGCCTCCTGGCCGGCCGTCGTGCCCGGCCCGCCGGCCGCGATCTCAGCGTTGCGCGCCGCCTGCATGTACTGGGAGAGCTGGGCCATGCCTTCCTTGAAGAAGGTCATCGCATAGCTGCCCTCGGTGACGTGGTCGCCCCACCACTGATGCATGTTCTCGTGGTAGAGGGTGCTGAGGCTGGTCCGGCCGCCGGCGAAGGTGATCATCGTTTGCATCTCCTCCTCGAAACTGGCCGGAGGAGTGCCTACCGCAACGCCGTCCGTATCGAACGGGAATGGCCCGTTGAATTGGCTCTCGAAATCGGTAATGTCCTGCTGCTGGTCCATGACCGCCGTGTTGTCGGCCTGCTGGGACGCGCTGATGGCGTTGTCCTGGGCCTCCTTGTAGGTGATCCCGTCGCTGCCTGCACGGGTTGCGAACGTGTAGTTGCCGACGCTGTCCTCGACCAGGTAGCTGGCGATCGTGGCGGCCGAATGCCAGTGGGAGGTGACCGACCCGCCGGGGAAGTTCGCGTCCGGCGGGTTCGGCGTCACCGATACGAGGTCGCCGTTCGCGATCGTGGTCTTGCCCGGGTTGACGGTGTCGAAGAAGTCGTACGTCGGCTTGGCCGCCGGATAGTCGTTCAGCGGCATCCAGTCTTCGGTGCCAACCGGCTCGGTGGTGACGAAGCTGCCGCCGGTGGCGCGGAACCAGCCTTCGGTCGTGCCGTCGCCGTCGTTGTGCACGCCCGGCCGGCCCGTGTAGTTCACGACGACGGCGAAGCTCGAGCCGTCCTTGATCGGCGCCTGCGGCGTGATGACCAGCTTGTTCGCCGGACACTGGGTGCCGTCGAGGGAGTCTGCGCTGACGCTCGTGTCCGGCAGTTCCGGCGAGCACGCAGGCGGCAGCGGGTTGCTGGCGGGGCCGCCGACCGGGTTGTTCTGCGACGCCTCGTGGGCCAGCGGATCAGGGTCGTTCTGGCCGTTCGGGTCGCCGGGGTAGGTCGGCTGAACGAACGTGAACGTGGCGGGCCGGCCGTCGACGGTAACCGAGCCGACCTTCATGTCCGGCCCGTCCGTGGGGTTGGCAGCCGACGACCGCTCGAAGTCCAGGCTGAGGCTCGTCAGGCACTGCGTAGCCCGGTCGGTGAGGGTGACGTGGTTCCCCGGCAGGAACATGTTGGAGTCCGCGTCGTAGACCATGTGCACGTCGGTGTGCACGCTGGTGTACCCGCCGTTGCCGGTCTCCAGGTACACGTGCGAGCCGGCCGGACCCAGGCTGTGCGCGCCGGGCGAGCAGTGGCTGACGGTGTCAGCGGCAGCGCTGGTCGCCAGCGCAGATGGCACGAGCCCCAGGCTCGCCAGAGATAACGTCGCTGTGATTAACGGCATCAGCCGACGGCGGCTCACCATTCACGAACTCCTCACGCGCGGTGCTGCTCGGACCTGAGCCTCAGGTCGGAGGCGGCAGTTGTCAACACCATGCCGCAGACAACTACGAACGGTGGCAGGGGGCGACCAGGCCGTTAGCGCGACGATGGCTGCCCTGTCCGGGCCCGCGCACAAGGTTTATGTTCGTGAGGGCAGATCTGGGCTCACGAGAGGCGGCAGATGACAGCGACGACCACCACGCCAGCTCTCATGGTTCCCGCGGACATCGCCAGGCTCCGCCAGGTGGCGGACCCGCAGGTGTCCCCGGCAGGATCAGCCGTCGCTTTCACCGTCAGCGACCCCGACCTGGAATCGAACAGCTACCGGCACCAGATCTGGCTGGCCCCGCTCGGCTTAGCGGACGGGGGGCCGCAGCCCTTCACCGGCCAGGGGCACGAGGTCCTCCCCCGCTGGTCCCCTGACGGCCGGCGGCTGGCCTTCGTCTCCGCCCCGCCCGGAGACGGCCCCGCGGAGATCTGCATCCTGCCGGTCGCCACCGGGGGCGAGCGCATCGTGGTGTGCTCCTGGCACGGACCGGTGACCGAGCTGGCCTGGTCGCCTGACGGCAGCCGGCTCGCGTTCGTGGCGCGCGAACCCGACGCCGGGCAGTACGGCAAGCCGGGGCAGCCGCGGGAGGGCAAGGACATGCCGCCCCGTCGCCTGACGCGGCTGATCTACCGGCTGAACGGGGCAGGCTGGACGATCGACCGCCCCAGCCGCATCTTCGTGGTGCCAGCCGACGGCTCTGCCGCGCCGCGCAGCGTGACGCCGGGGCCGTTCCAGGCGGACGGCCCGGCCTGGTCGCCCGATGGCAGCAAGATCGCCTTCACGTCCGCGCGGCACGACAGCTGGGACCTCGACCTCGCCAATGACCTCTGGCTGGTGGCGGCCGACGGGACGCCGGAGCCGGAGCGGCTGACCGACGGCGGGGCGCTGTACGCGCGTCCGTCCTGGTCGCCGGACGGGCGGCGGCTGGCCTACTACGTCAACCCCACGCCGCTGGAGCACCCCCGCCACCGTCAGGTCGGCGTGCTCGACCTGAGCTCGCGGCAGCAACGGGTCCTGACCGCCGGCCTCGACCGGAACTGCCAGCTGCTCGGCCTGCTCACCGGTCCGTGCTGGATCGGGGACCGCCTGTTGTTCTCGGCCGAAGACAGCGGCAACGTCCACCTCTATCAGGCGAAGGCCGACGGGACCGGGAAGCCGGAGATCATCGTCGGCGGCGACCGCTGGGTGCCCGAGTGGAGCTGGGCCGCCGGAACGCTGGCGTTCGTCGCCGCCACGCCCGCCAGCACGGGCGAACTGGTCGTCAAGAGCCTCAGCGCGGCGGACCCGCAGGACGGCGAGAGCGAGGAGCGGGCGCTCACCGGCCTGACGCAGCCGTTCGCCGATGCCATCAGCCTCGGCTCCCCGCAGCGGTTCGTCGCCCGCTCCGCCGACGGCAGTGAGGTGGAGTGCTGGGCGATTCCGCCTGCCGGCGCGCGCCCCGGCGAGAAATACCCGACGCTGCTGAACGTTCACGGCGGGCCGTTCACTCAGTACGGCAACCGGTTCATGGATGAGTTCCAGCTCGAGGCCGCCGCCGGGTTCGGCGTCCTGTACTCCAACCCGCGCGGAAGTTCCGGTTACAGCGAGCAGTGGGGCCGGGCGGTGCGGTGGCCCGAGTGTGAGAGCGACCCCGGCACCGGGTGGGGCAGCGTCGACTTCGCGGACGTGATGGCCTGCGTCGACACCGCCAGCGAGCGGTTCGACTGGATCGACCCGGCCCGGCTGGGCATCCTCGGCGGCTCCTACGGCGGGTACATGACCTCCTGGGCGGTCGGGCACACCGACCGGTTCAAGGCGGCCTGCTCGGAACGGGCCTGCAACAACCTGACCACGATGGAACACAGTGCCGACATTGCCGGGTTCGTGCGCAGCTATGTCGGGCGTGATCATCTATCGGCGCCGGAGGCCTACGCCCGGCAGTCGCCGGTCACGTACGTCAAGAACATGACGACCCCGCTGCTGATCCTTCACTCCGAAGACGATCTGCGCTGCCCGATCGCCCAGGCAGAGGAGCTGTTCGTCGCCTTGCGGCTGCTCGGCCGGGAACCGGTCATGGTCAGGTTCCCGGCCGAGAATCACGAGCTCAGCCGCGGCGGGTCGCCCAGGCACAGGATCATGCGCGCCAACCTGATCCTGGACTGGTTCCGCGAGCGCCTGTGACACGGAACCCGGCCACCGGCGACGGGCCAGCGCATGGCGTCCCGGCGGCCTAGCGTGTGAGACCGGGTTTCGCGGGCGAATCGTGCCGACGGGTGGCAAGGCTGAGTTCGGCGGTAAGCTCCGCCACGGTCGCGGCTCCCGCGGCCGCATCGGGTGCGTCGAGAATGGCCTTGACCAGCGCGGACGCAACGATCACGCCATCAGCGAAGCCAGCCACCTGGGCAGCCTGGGCGGCGTTGGAGATCCCGATTCCGACGCAGACCGGAAGCTGGGTGACCGCCCTGATGCGTTGTACCAGCGAGCTGGCGGCTGTGTCGACGCTCTCCCGGATTCCGGTGACTCCCATCAGGGACGAGGCGTAGATGAACCCTGATCCCGCGGCGGTGAGCTCCCGGAGCCGCTCGTCGGTCGTGCTCGGCGCAGCCAGGAAGATGGTGGCGAGGCTATGCCTGCCCGCGATGTCACGCCACCGCGCGGACTCCTGGACGGGCAGGTCAGGCAAGATACACCCGGCCCCGCCCGCCGCTGCCAGCTCGCTGCTGAAGCGCTCGGCGCCGTACCTGTCGATCGGGTTCCAGTACGACATGACCAGGACCGGCTTGCCGCTGGCCTGGTATGCCTCCGCCGCGGTGCGGATGACGTCAGCGATCCGGACGCCGCCGCGCAGGGCGATGTCGTCGGCGGCCTGGATTACCGGGCCGTCCAGGAGCGGGTCGCTGTGCGGCAAGCCGACCTCGACGATGTCGGCTCCGCTGGTCAGCATTGCCTGGATCACGGCGATGCCCTCGTTGACGGTCGGAAAGCCGGCCGTCAGGTACGTGATGAGCGCGGCCCGGTTCTCCTGCTTCGCCCGGGCGAGTGTGCCGGCCAGGAGCTGTAGATTTCCGCTCACGTCGAGACACCCCCCGTCCCTGCCGCGCCGGCGGCCTGTCCGAAGTACTGCGCAGCGGTGTCCATGTCCTTGTCGCCCCGGCCGGACAGGTTCACCAGGATCAGTCCGTCCGGTCCGAGCTCGGTGCCGACTTCGATGGTCCCGGCGAGCGCGTGGGCGCTCTCTATCGCCGGGACGATGCCCTCCGACGACGCAAGCAGCCGGAAGGCCCGCATCGCGGCGGCGTCGGTGACCGGACGGTACTCGCCGCGGCCGGTGTCGTGCAGGTACGCGTGCTCCGGTCCGACGCCCGGGTAGTCGAGCCCGGCCGAGATCGACCAGGGCTCGGTGATCTGGCCCTCGTCGTCCTGCAGCACGTAGGAGCGCGAGCCGTGCAGGATGCCGGGCTCGCCCGCCGACAGCGTTGCCGCGTGCTCCCCGGTCGTCACGCCATGCCCGGCGGCCTCGCAGCCGATGAGGCGTACGGCTGTGTCCGGGAGGAACGCGTGGAACAGGCCGATGGCGTTGGACCCGCCCCCGACGCACGCGATCACGGCATCGGGCAGGCGGCCGGTTCGTTCGGCAATCTGACGACGGGCCTCCACGCCCACGACGCGCTGGAAATCGCGGATCATGGCAGGGAAGGGATGGGGCCCGGCGACCGTGCCGAAGATGTAGTGCGTGGTCTCGACGTTGGCGACCCAGTCCCGGAACGTCTCGTTGATGGCGTCCTTGAGGGTACGGGAGCCGGAGGTGACCGGTATCACCGTGGCGCCGAGCATCTTCATCCGTGCCACGTTGACCGCCTGGCGGCGGATGTCGGTCTCCCCCATGTAGATGGTGCATTCCAGGCCGAACAGCGCGCATGCCGTCGCGGTCGCCACGCCGTGCTGGCCGGCTCCCGTCTCCGCGATAACGCGCGGCTTGCCCATCCGCTTGGTCAGCAGGGCCTGTCCGAGCACGTTGTTGATCTTGTGTGAGCCCGTGTGGTTGAGGTCCTCCCGTTTGAGGAACACCCGGGCGCCGCCAGCGTGCCCGGCGAATCTGGGGACTTCGGTGAGCGCGCTCGGACGGCCCACGTAGTGGGCGAGCAGTTGCTCGAGCTCCGCGGCGAACCCCGGATCTGCCTTGGCCCTCTCGTACTCGACGGCGACCTCATCCACGGCGGCGACCAGCGCCTCCGGGATGAACTTGCCGCCGAACGCACCGAAATATCCGTCCCCGTCGGGGGACTGTCCCGGCAACGCCGGGAAGAAGAACTTGCTGTGCATCGCCTACGCTCCTGGACCGGGACACGCCCGGCTATGGCTAGCTGATCAGGAAGCTTGAGTAAGCCTCGTCGTCCCGGATCGCGGGGAAGAACGACGGAGCCGAGGTGAGCGATCTCGCTCAGATACCTCGCATGGCACGGGGGGCGCCGGACCACCGCATCCCGTCCACCTGACCAGCCACAGCCCCGAGCACATACCGCACCTTGCGTCCGAGCACACGCCGCGCGGGCGCCCGGCAACCACGCGGCCGGCAACCGCGGGCGAGGCGGATGGCGATAGGCACGGCAAGGATGCTACCCCACCTCCGAGGAAGGTCACGGTGGGGGAAATCCCCTGGTGAACGGGCGCTTCCTCCGCCGCGCAGGCATTGCTAACCGACCGGAGCGGACCGGCTACACAGAGCTAGGGATACCGACAATGATAAACTGTCCTCATGTAGCACAGAACAACGATCGGACGGAAAGATTGTGCTGAGAACCTAAATTAGCCCCTACGGGAGGCTGATGGGAATTGTCTCCCCAAACGACTGCCCGGCGATGATAAACGTTTAGAGAGGAGCTTTCGGGCAAACTGCGAATGAGCGGGATGGGGGGCGGATACGGATACTGAAAGGATCACAATGCCGATTGACCCCAAGCCCGATCACTACCACGCCAAGGCTGACTTCGGCAGCGTCTATAACCAGCCTGATCCCCGCCCCTACTATCGCACGCTCGGAATGCTCGGCTACGAGATCCCGGCGCACGGCGCGCGCGTGTTCGACCGGCTTCTCGACGAGATGGGCGGCAGGGAAGGCAAGACGGTACTCGACGTCTGCTGCGGATACAGCGCGAACGCTGCGCTGCTCAACTACGACGTTCAGCTCCCTGAGCTGTATGAGCATTACGCCAGCCTGGAAGATGCGGCAGATGACGCCGTCACGGAGCTCGACCGGCGCTGGTTCGCGGCACGCCGCCGGCGCGACGCCGTCACGATGGTCGGGCTGGATGTCGCGGACAACGCAGTCAGGTACGCGACCTCTGTCGGCCTGCTGGACGCGGACGTGGTCGCTGACCTGGAGGCGGCCCCGCCCGACGAGGAGGCCAAGAAGGCATTCGCCACCGCCGATCTGGTCGGGGTCACCGGCGGGATCGGCTACATCGGCCAGAAGACCTTCCAGGCGATCCTGGCGGCCGCTGACGAGCCGCCGTGGGTGGCCGCGCTGAGCCTCCGCTGGGTCGACTTCAGCCCCATCCTTGAGACACTCGATGACCTCGGGCTCGTCACCGAGCACCTTGAGGGCTACTGCGTACCCCAGCGCCGGTTCGCTCACGAGCCCGAGCGGGAGGCAGCCCTCGCCAGCTTGCACGAGCGAGGCGTCGATCCCGCCCTCGAACTGCAACTGGGGGCGCACTGCGCGGAACTGTACGTGTCCCGACCGCCCGACGCGGCCCGGCAAAGGCCGATCAGCGAAGTCCTGGGCTACCTGGCAGCCGGCTGAGCCCGCCGCAGGCCGCGGCACCAGGCCCCGGGCTGGCCAGCGACGACCAGTCCGGGGAGGTGCCGGTGATCATGGGCTTACGCTGCTGCCATGGTCCAGCCACTCACCCCGGAGTCACTGCGCGAGGTCCTGGGACCGACCCGCCCGGCCACACTTGGTCACGTCGACGTCGTGGACGAGGTGGAGTGCGAGGGATACCTGCGCCGGGCCGTCGCGTACGACGTGCCAAGCGGCCGGGCCTCGGCCTTCGTGGGCATTCCGGACCGAGCGCCGGGGCGCGTGCCGGTCATCTTCTGCCACCACCAGCACGCCGGCCAGTTCGACCTTGGCAAGAGCGAGGTCGCCGGATTGCGCGGCGACCCAGATCAGGCGTATGCCGCCGAACTCGCTCAGCGGGGATACCTGACGGTCTCCCCCGACGCGATCGGGTTCGAGGACCGTAACTGGGCAGACGGAAGCAACATCGGCTGGTTCGAGCTGTCCTGCAGGCTGGTGGCAGGCCGGACGCTGCTCGCTGACCTGCTCCAGGAGGTCAGTCTGGCGATCGACTACGCGACTTCCCTGCCCGGAGCCGACCCGTCCCGCGTGGGATTCATCGGGCACTCATACGGCGGCCGGATGGCGATGTGGGCACCCGCCTGGGACCAGCGCATCCGCGCGAGCGTGTCCAACTGCGGTTGCATTCCCTACCGCGACTCGTTCGCACGTGACGCCGGGTTCCAGGCGGACTTTGTCGTCCCTGGCTTCGCCAGCGCCTACGACGTCGAGGACGTGCTGTCCGCAGCCCGGGCCTGCCGGTATCTGCTGATCGCGGGCGCGGACGACGTGTGGAGCAGGGGCGCCGCGGGCATTGCCAGCGAACTCGCAGCGCGCGGGCTTGATCACGTCACCGTGCGCATCCGGCCAGGTGGCCACCAGTTCCCCGCTGCCGACCGGGAGCTGGCTTACGAGTACCTCGCGAACGCGCTCCGGTGAACGGCGCATGCTTATCCCCCAGCCAGGGGGCGGAGCGTTCCGACGGCCGTCGCAGCATATGCCGCTTTCTTCCGGCCATTGTTGATGGTAACAAAGTTTCAGCCGGTTTTAGGTTTGTGTAAATCCCGCGGACCAGGGGGAGGCGGTTTCCGTCATGCCATCCGGGCGGCAGGCCATCATCACCGGCCGCCCGGCGCTGGTGCTCACCCTGGCGCTGGCACCGCGGGCACCACCGGAGCAGCGGCCGGCACGTTCCGTTCATCCCTATCCCTTGCACTCAGGAGGTGCACGCTGATGGCGCGAAGCGCCAGGACGAAACACGGTTCCCCCGGAACGCCGCGGGCCCTTGCCGTGCTGGGCGCGGCCGCGGGCCTCGTCTTAAGCCTGAGCTTCCCGGCCCAGGCTGGCACGTTACAGTTAGCCTCCCGCACGCAGGCATCCGCCCCGAAGGCCGCCGCGAGCGCGCACATGACGGTCCACTGCGGCACCGAGTACTCGGCTATGCCTATCCAGTGCCCCGACGTCTACAACCCCCAGGCCACCTTTGGTCATTACGTGGGGCATGACGAGCCGGGGGTCTGGGATTACTCAAACGTGCCGGGATCGGGAAACCGGGCCCGGTGGACGCTGCACGTGCCCACGGACCCGTCGCCGAACCCGGTACCGGGTGCCGCCAGCTACAGCTTCCAGCAGCACGTCGCGTTCTGGTTCGGCATGTCCTTGTGCGCGAGCCAGTCGTACCCGGAGCAGACCTCGACGTGCAAGCCCGACTCGGACTCGAACATCGTCGACCCGAAGGTCAGCCCGGACCATCCCGGCAGTGCCTACCTGGAACTGCAGTTCTACCCGCCGGGCTACACCGTGATGCCGTCCGGGATCAGTTGCAACGCCACCCAGTGGTGCGCAGCGA
>JAIRTY010000302.1 GCA_031254715.1 Nocardiopsaceae bacterium
GGCGAACCGGGGGCCGGTGGCCCGGACAGGCTCTGGCGGGGGGCGGCCACCACCGCGCGGGCTCCCCAGCCCGACACCGTTCCTACTGCCGTCATTACCGCCCCGCGGCCAGTGGCGCCGATGCGGCCGGGAGAGCGGGAGCCCCGGTACGCAGGCAGGTCAGCCTGGCTCTTGCCGGAAGACCTGCAGGGCGTGCACGGCCGAATCCGGGCACGGTGAACCTCCCGCCGCAAGGGCTCTCGCCTGCCTGCCGGTCTCCGCTCCAGGACCGCGAATGCGCTGCGAGCCTCCGTTACCGGTGAGTATTGTTACTCCCAAGTACAATCTAGGTGCAATTTCCCCGGGAGCGCAAGACGTCGGGGAAATTGCATCTGCAAGGCCAGGGAGGAGTCAGCCGGATGCCGGCATCTCCGAGCTTGCGCCGTCGGCGGCTCGCCGCTGAGCTGCGAAGACTCCGCGACCAGTCGGGCCTGTCGATCAGCGACGTCGCGGAGAAGCTGGGCTGGCAGGTGTCGAGGATCTCCCGCATCGAGACCCGCCAGCTCGGGATCACGGCACCCGATCTGCGGAAGCTGCTCGATGTCTACGGCAGTCAGGATGAGGCCTACCGGACGCGACTGGCCGGGCTGGCCCGGCGTGCCAACGAGCGTGGCTGGTGGCAGGTCTACCCCCGGCACGTCATCCCCAGCGAGTACGGGGACCTGATCGGGGTGGAGGAGGAGGCCGCGACCATCCGCTCCTACCAGCCGGAGGTGGTCCCCGGACTGCTCCAGACCCCCGGGTACGCCCGCGCCGTCATCCGCGCGGGCCGCCGCGGCGACACCGCGGCTGAGATCGACCGGCTGGTCGAGGTGCGGCTGGAACGGCAGGCCGTGCTCAGCCGGGCGGAACCGCCGCCGCCCCGGGTCAGCGTGGTCCTGAACGAGGCCGTCCTCCGGCGGCGGGTGGGCGGTCCCGCGGTCATGCGCGAGCAGATCGAGTTCCTGATGGCGGACCGGGACCGCGCCAACATCGCCATCCAGGTGCTGCCATTCGACAGCGGCGCCCATCCGACGATGGTCGGGCCGTTCACGATGATGACGTTCCTCGATCCCGCCGACCTCGGCGTGATTTACCTCGAGCATCCGACCAGCTCGCTCTTCCTGGAAACGCCGGAGGAACTCCGCCGGTACGAGGAGTTCTGGGACGCGCTCCAGAGCGACGCCTACTCACCCGACGACAGCCGTGCCTTCCTGCGGACCTGCGCGGACCAGTACGGGTAAGGAGCCCGGCGCGGTAACGGGCGCGGCAGCAGCAGCAGCAGCACACGACGACCGGAAAGGACAACGAACGACATGACGGCGAACCTTCGTGGTGTTACCTGGGGCAAGAGCTCCTGGAGCGGGGCCAACGGCGATTGCGTCGAAGTGGGACTAGGACTCCCCGGCGTGGTCGCGGTCCGCGACTCCAAGGACCGCCGCGGCCCGGCCCTGGTCTTCACCCCGCAGGCATGGCAGGAATTCATCACGCGGGCGAAGAACGGAGCGGCAGCTGCTGAGTAGCGGCCGCGGTTACTAGCGCGCGGTTACCAGCGGCCGCGGCTACCCAGCGGGCGCGGTTACCGCGGATACCTGGTGGGACCGGTGGTGTAGCGGCGGCCGCTGGGGGTGGTCCAGATCATGTTTCCTGGCGCGGGCTGTTCGAGGTGCCAGCGGCCGGCCTGTTTCGCGGCGTGGTGCCTCCGGCAGAGCGGGGCGCAATTGCACTCACAGGTCTTGCCGCCCTGGTCGTACGGGATCGTGTGGTCCTTGTCGCATCGGACCGCTGGCCGACGGCAGCCCGGGAAGGAGCAGGTGGCCTGCCTGGTCTCGATCAGGTGCCGCAGCGCGGGTGAGAGCTGGTACGCCCGGGTTTCCCGGTCGTGGTCACACCGGCCGGCCGCCAGCGGGGTGATGATCACCGTCGCGGACCAGTTGCCGGTGCCCGCGGGGGGTTCCGGGCCATCGGGAACCGGGGTTCCCTTGGGCCCGCGGCGTTCCCGGAGTCCGGGCCGTTCCCGTGGTCCGGGGCTTCCCTTGGGCCCGGGGCGTATCCGGAGTCCGGGCCGTTCCCGTGGTCCGGGGCGTTCCCGGGGGACACCGTCCCGGGCCTGCGCTGTGCTCCCTTGGGCCGGCACCGGCGGCCCGGCCCGGGCGCAGCCGTGCGCGGCGGGCCGGCCGCGGGCGTCGGTCAGGGTGATGCACCAGCGGCTGCCGGGGCGGGCGGCGAGGGCGGCGGCCAGGCTGCGGGCATCGTCGGCATCCAGGGCGCCGTAACCAGCGGCCTCTCCCGGCGCCTCGGACAGTCCGAGCCAGGTGGCCAGCGGCATGGTGAGGTTGACGCTCCCCACGAGCCCGCCGCTCGCCGCGAGGCCGCCGCGGTTGACGCTGCCGGTCAGATCCGGGGGGCCGCCGCGATTGGCCCTGCCGGCCAGGGCGGCGGTGCGGGGTAGGCCCCCGCCGCCGGTGCTGCCGGGGGCCTGAGGACATCCGGCCGGATCGGCCGCCGCGGGGCCAGGCAGCAGGGTGCTGACCGGCTCGCCGGCCAGCAGGCACAGGTAGGCACTCGCCCGCAGGTTGTCCATGGTGCCGGTCAGCCCGGCAGCCTTGAGCTGGGCGGCCAGGGCGGTGAGGTGCCGGTCGGCAGCGAGCACCGCGGCCGGGGGCAGGTCGCGGCCCGCCAGGGCCGCGGTGCCCGCGTGCTCGGCCCACCGCTCCACCCGGGCGTCCTTGCGCG
>JAIRTY010000325.1 GCA_031254715.1 Nocardiopsaceae bacterium
TGAGTTCTACCGGGTGGTGGAGCGGCTGCCGGAGATCGCCGACAGCCTGGTGGTGGACACCGGCCAGCTCGGCGCGGACGGCAAGCTGATCCTCTACCTGGTGCTGGCGGACGGCTGCACCCTCGGCGACGACTTGGCGGGCCGGATCCGGGCGGCGCTGCGGGCCGAGCTGTCTCCGCGTCACGTTCCCGACGAGATCCACCAGGGGCCAGCAATCCCGCGCACCCTGTCCGGCAAGAAGCTGGAGGTGCCGGTGCGCAAGATCCTGCTCGGCACGCCGGTGGCCGAGGCAGCCGACCCGGACGCCATCGCCAACCCGGAGGTGCTGGACCTGTTCGCCCGGCCGGCCGGTGCCGGAGGGGGCAGTGAGATGTCCTAGAGTCGGACGGTGAGGCACGGCGATCAATGATGATCGACAAGACCGGGAACCTTCCGCAGCTGGGGCGCAGCTTCGGCGAGGAAGGCGGGCGGCTCACCTACGGCAGCTATCTGCGGCTGCCAGGGCTGCTGGCCCAGCAGGTGCCACAGGCCGACCCGCCCGCTCACGACGAGCTGCTGTTCATCACCGTCCACCAGGTCTACGAGCTGTGGTTCCAGCAGCTACTGCACGAGCTCGCGGCCGTCCGCGACTCGATGGTGGGCGGCCTGACCTGGCGGGCAGGGCACCTGCTTCGCCGGGCGCACGTGATCGAGCGGCTGCTGATCGCCCAGGTCGACGTGATCGAGACGATGACCCCGCAGGACTTCCTTGAGTTCCGGTCGTCGCTGGCCCCGGCCAGCGGCTTCCAGTCGGTGCAGTTCCGGGAGCTGGAGTTCCTGTCCGGCAGCAAAGACGAGCGCTTCGTCGCCCGGTTCCGTGCCCTCACCGGCGACGAGCGGGCCCGGCTGGAGCGCCGCCTGGCCGAGCCCACCTTGTGGGATGCCTACCTGGCGCTGCTGCGGTCGCGGGGCCTGCCCGTCGCCGGTGACGAGGAGATCCTGCAATCGCTGCGGATGATCGCCGGGAACCGGGCCGGTCACGACGACCTGTGGCAGCTGGCCGAGGACCTGCTCACGCACGACGAACTGGCGGGCCTGTGGCGGGCCCGCCACGTCCAGATGGTGGAGCGGCAGATCGGCACGAAGTCGGGCACCGGCGGCTCGACCGGTGCCCCGTACCTGCACGCCAGGGTCCCGCTCCGGTACTACCCGCTGCTCTGGGAACTGCGCGATCGGCTGTAGGGCCGAAAGGGAAGTAGGACGGATGCTGGAGAGCACGGACGAGGACAAGCTCGAACCCGAGGGCGAGGAGAAGCGCGGGCTGCTGGCCGAGGCCGCGCGGGTGTCCGAGGCGGCGGACTGCGCCGCCAGGGTCGGCAGCCTGCGCGGCTACCTGGACGCCTATTACTGGCACGTGGCGGCGGAGGACCTGCTGGCCGCCGGCCCGCTACGGGTCGGTGCGGTGGCGGCGGCGCACGCCCGGCTGGCCACCAGCCGCCCGCAGGGCCGGCCCAAGGTGAGCGTCCGGCCCGCCGGCGGTGACACGGCCGCGCTCGATCCGGCCCGGGCCGTGGTCGATATCGTCACCGACGACATACCGTTCCTGGTCAGCTCGGTGCTGATGGAGCTGCGCCGGCAGGACGTGGACGCGCCGCTGGTGGTCCATCCGCAGCTCGTCGCCCGGCGGGACGTGGCGGGTGAACTGCGGGAGGTGGCCGGTCCGGTCGGCGGCGAGCCGCCTGCCGACGGGATCGCCGAGTCGTGGATCCATGTCGAGGTCGACGGCCTGGTCCCGGAGCGCGCACCGGAGCTGGCCGAGCGGCTCCGCAGTGTGCTCGACGACGTCCGGGTGGCGGCGGAGGACCAGCCGCGGCTGACCAGCACCGCGCTCGCCCTGGCCGGCGAGCTGGCAACCGACCAGCAGCAGGAACTGGCCAGGGAGCTCGCCGGGGAGCCGGCCGGGGAAGCCGAGCCGGACGGCGTGGAATCACTGGCCGAGGCGGAGGAACTGCTGCGGTGGCTGGCCCGGGGGCACTTCACGTTCCTCGGGTACCGGGAGTACGACCTGGTGGAGGACGAGGACGGGATGGCGCTGCGGGCCGTTCCCGGCACCGGCCTCGGCATCCTGCGCCACGACCGGCCAGGATCCCGCTCGTTCGCTGCCCTGCCGCCGGAGGTCCGCGCCAAGGCCAGGGAGCCACGGCGGCTGATCCTGACCAAGGCCAACTCCCGGTCGACGGTGCACCGGCCGAGCTACCTCGACTACGTCGGGATCAAGAAGTTCAACCAGGCGGGGGAGGTCACCGGGGAGCACCGGTTCCTCGGCCTGTACACCCACGACGCCTACACCGAGAGCATCGTCCGCATCCCGGTGCTGCGCCGCAAGCTGTCCGACGTGCTCACCGAGGCCGGGTTCACCCCGGACAGCTACGACGGCAAGGACCTCATCGAGGTGCTCGACGGGTACCCGCGGGAGGAGCTGTTCCAGATCACGGCCCGCGAGCTGACCCCGATCGCGCTCGGCGTGCTGCGCCTGCGGGAACGCCGCCAGACCCGCATCTTCCTGCGCAAGGACCTGTACGGCCGGTTCATGTCGGCGATGGTGTACCTGCCGCGGGACCGCTACACCACCACCACCAGGCTCCGCGCGACCGAGATCCTGCGGGACGCGTTCGGCGGCACCGCGGTGGACTACAGCGCGCTGGTGGGGGAGTCGGCGCTGGCGCGGCTGCACATCGTGGTGCGGGTCCCGTCCGGCCAGCCGCTGCCGGAGGTGGACGCCGAGAAGCTGGAACGGGCGCTGGCGGCGGCCGTCCGCTCCTGGGACGACGACCTGGCCGCCCACGCGCAGCGGCGGCTGGGCGAACGGCGCGGCGCCGGGCTGCTGGCGGACTGGCAGCCCGCCATCGCCGAGGGGTACAAGGCGGACGTCTCCGCCGAGGACGCGGTGACCGACCTGACCCGGCTGGCCGCGCTGCGCGGGCCGGATGACGTCTCGTTCGAGCTGTCCCAGCTGCCCCGCAGCGACGGCATCACCCGGCTGACGATCTACCGGTGCGGGTCCGAGATCACCCTCACCGACGTGCTGCCCCGGCTCCAGCACATGGGCGTGCAGGTGGTGGACGAGCACCCCTACGAGTTCACGGCGCCCGGCCTGCCGCACCGGTACTGGATATACGACTTCGGCCTCGAGCGCGAGCACCCGGACGGGTGGGCGCCGGCCGCCGGTCAGGGCCACGATGCCGTGCGGGCCCTGTTCGCCGGCACGCTCAGCGCCCTCTGGCAGGGCCAGATCGAGGACGACGGCTTCAACGGCCTGGTGCTCGACGCGGCCCTGACCTGGCGGCAGGTGGTGATCTTCCGCGCCTACGCGAAGTACCTGCGGCAGGCAGGGATCACCTTCAGCCAGCGGTACATCGAGCGGGTGCTCGCCGCGAACGTGCCGGTCACCAGGCTGCTGGTGCGGTTGTTCGAGTCCCGGTTCGACCCGTCCCGCAGCGGCGGCGAGTCCGAGCGCAGCGAGGCGATCGCGGAGGAGATCCGGGGCCTGCTGGACGAGGTGGCGATCCTCGACCACGACCGCATCCTGCGCAGCTACCTCGGCCTGATCATGGCCACCCTGCGCACCAGCTACTTCCAGCAGGGCCCCCGGCCGGGGCTGGAGCCGGTCCAGG
>JAIRTY010000335.1 GCA_031254715.1 Nocardiopsaceae bacterium
GGGCACCTCTGATGAAGGGCACCCGCGGCGGCAGGCCGGACGCTCAGCCGGTCGCCACCGCCAAGCGGCAGCCCAGTGCCCGGTCCCGGCCGCAGCCCAGGGCCCAGTCCCGGCCCCGCCCGCCGCGGGAGCAGGACGCGGGCACGGCGGACCAGCCGGACACGGGGACGCACGCTCCCGCTGCCGCTGCCGCCCGTGCCCCGCTGCCGTTCCAGCTGGTGACCCTGGCGCTGGCGGTGGCGGGTCTTGGGGTCTCGGTGTACCTGACCATCGCCCACTACACCACGGCCGTGACTCTCGTCTGCTCCAGCAAGGGCGCGATCAACTGCGAGAAGGTCACCACCAGCCCGGAGTCGGTGGTGTTCGGGATCTTCCCGGTGGCGGTGCTCGGGCTGGCCTTCTACGTCGCGATGGTGGCCCTCACCACCCCGTGGGCCTGGCGGTCGCGGCTGCCGGTCATCGGCTGGGCGCGACTGGCCTCCGTCGTGATCGGGATCGGCTTCGTGATCTACCTGATCTACGTGGAGCTGTTCGCGGTGAACGCCATCTGCCTGTGGTGCACCAGCGTCCACGTGATCACGTTCGTGCTGTTCTGCCTCGTCGTGACGAGTGCCGCGCTGTGGGGAACCGGCCAGGCGCCGGCCCGCCGCTGACCGTGGAACTGGTCCATTCGGGCAAGGTCCGGGATCTCTACGCCGACTCCGGCGAGCTGATCCTGGTCGCCTCGGACCGGGTGTCGGTGTACGACGTGGTGCTGCCCACGCCGATCCCGGACAAGGGCAGGATCCTCACCGCGCTGTCGCTGTGGTGGTTCGCCCGGCTGGCGGACCTGGCGCCGAACCATGTGATCTCGGCCGACCGGGTGCCGGCTGAGTTCGCGGGGCGGGCCATCCGCTGCCAGCGGCTGGACATGCTGCCGGTTGAGTGCATCGCCCGCGGCTACCTGACCGGGCAGGGCCTCGCGTCGTACCAGGCCACCGGGTCGGTGTCGGGGGTGGCGCTGCCGCCGGGCCTGACCGAGGCCTCCCGGCTGCCGGAGCCGGTGTTCACCCCCACCACCAAGGCTCCCGCCGGCCAGCACGATGAGCCGATGACCTTCGACGAGGTGGCGGAACTGGCCGGGCCCGGCACCGCGGACCAGCTGCGGCGGCTCACGCTGGCGGTCTACCGGCGCGGGCACGACCTCGCGCTGGCCCGCGGCATCATCATCGCCGACACCAAGCTGGAGTTCGGCCGGGCGCCGGACGGCACCATCGTGCTCGCCGACGAGGTGCTGACCCCCGACTCCTCCCGGTTCTGGCCGGCCGCCTCCTGGCAGCCGGGACGGCCGCAGCACGCGTTCGACAAGCAGTTCCTGCGCGACTGGTCGGCGGGGCTGGCCTGGGACCGGACCCCGCCCGGGCCGCCGATCCCGCCGGACGTGGTCGCCGCCACCAGGGAGCGCTACGTGGACGCCTACCAGCGCCTCACCGGCGCCCCCTGGCAGCCCGCGCCCAGCTAGTCAGCCGCCGGGACGGCGGAGTTCCCTGGCGGGTGAACTCCCGCGCTGCCGCCTGGCTGCTCCCGGCGGTCGTACCGGCCGGCGTACAGGTCGGCCACGCCCTGCCGTTCGGCGGCGGTCCGCTTGCGGCCGGCCACCGACCCGTACGCGGCGCCGATCTGCGCCTCGTAGCGGCCGGGACGGGCCGCCATCAGCACAGCCTCGGCCGACAGGAACTCGGCAGCCAGGCCGCCGCCCGCCTGCCGCAGCAGTTCCCGCGCCCGCGGCAGGTGGTACTCGCTGCTGAGGATCGCCACCTCGCGCCAGCCGTGCGTGGCCGCCAGCCTGGCCACGGCGGCGACGTTGCCCGCCGTGTTGACCGAGTCGATCTCCACCAGCACCGCTGGGTCCTCGCCGGTCTCCGCCCGGAAAGCATCCGCGTACACCACCGCCTCCGGCGGCACCGCGGCCCCGAACCTGGCCCGGCTGCGCTCGCTGACCCCGGTGCTGAACAGGAACAGGCCGGCCCGCCCGGCCCGCCACAGCTCGGCCGCCGCCAGCACCCGCAGCTGGCCGCCCAGCATGCCGTGCTCGTCGCTGTCGGTGAGAGAAGCCGGGCGGAAACCGTCAGCGTCCCGGCGGAGGCCGCCGCACAGGACGGCGATCACGTCATACCGGCCAGGCACGGGCAGGCAGCCTAACAGGGCGCGCGGCGGCGGCACTGTCCGCCGCTCCGGATACAGTGCTACCGGCCCCTCCCGGAAGGAACGGCAAACGAGCACGGACGCACCGGCAACCTCGACCCGTCAGCCCCCTGCCACAACAGAATCTCCGGCCGGCCCAGCCCCGGCCGCGAAACCGCCGTCCCGCGGCGAGTCCCGCTGGCTGCGGCGCCTCGCCCGCTACTGCTGGCGCTATCCCGGCAACGTGCTGCTGGCCCTTGGCGGCGCGCTCATCGTCACCGCCGCCGGGCTGGTCATCCCGCTGATCCAGCGGGCGATCGTGGATGACCTCGTCTCCCCTGTCCGGCACCAGGTCTGGCCGCTCGCCGCGGCCCTCATCGGCGCCGCCGCCGCCAACTTCGGCGGCATGTACCTGCGCCGCTACCGGGGCGGGCAGGTGTCCCTGAACGTCCAGCACGACCTGCGGACCGAGCTGCTGCGCTCGCTGTCCAGGCTGGACGGGGCCCGCCAGGACACGCTCGAGACCGGCCAGGTAGTGAGCCGTTCCATCTCCGATATCACGATGGTGCAGGGCCTGCTGTCGTGGCTGCCGCTGCTGCTCGGCAGCGCGGTGCTGTTCGCGGGCTCGCTGGCCGTGATGGTGGTGCTGTCGCCGCTGCTCACCGTGATCGCGGTCGCGGTCGGGCCCGCGCTGTGGTTCATCACCTACGCCTCCCGCCGGACCCTGTTCCCGGCCAGCTGGGACGCGCAGCAGCAGGCAGCCGCGGTCGCCGGGGTGGTGGAGGGCGCCGTCACCGGCGTCCGGGTGGTGAAGGGGTTCGGGCAGGAGGAGCAGGAAGTCCGGCGGCTGGAACGGGCCGCCGGCCGCCTGTTCGCCTCCCGGGTCCGCGCGGTGCGGCTGATGGCCAGGTACAACCCGGCCCTGCAGGCGATCCCGGTGCTCGGCCAGGTGGGGGTGCTGGCGCTGGGCGGGTGGCTGGCCATCCGCGGCGCCATCAGCCTCGGCACGTTCCTCGCGTTCTCCTCCTACCTGCTGGCTATGGTCGCCCCGGTCCGGATGCTGGCGGTCCTGGTCACCTTCGGCCAGCAGGCGCGGGCCAGCGTGATCCGGGTGTTCGAGGTGATCGACGCCCGGCCGGTCATCGCCGACCGGCCGGGGGCGGTGACGCTGCCGCCTGGCACCCCGGACATCGAGTTCCGCGACGTCAGCTTCGGCTACCTGCCCTCCCGGCCGGTGCTGCAGGGCCTGGACCTGCACGTCGAGCCCGGCGAGACGCTCGCCCTGGTGGGCACGGCGGGATCAGGGAAGACCACCATCTCCCAGCTGCTGCCCCGGTTCTATGACGTGACCGGCGGCTCGCTGCGGGTCGGCGGGCACGACGTGCGCGACCTGACCGCTGACTCACTGCGGGCCGCCATCGGGCTGGTCATGGAGGACAGCTTCCTGTTCTCGGACACGGTCGCCGCCAACATCGGCTTCGGGCGGCCGGACGCCGGCCCGGCCCAGATCCAGGCCGCGGCCCGGGCGGCGGAGGCGGACGAGTTCATCGCCGGACTGCCGGACGGCTACGACACCATGGTGGGCGAGCAGGGGCTGACCCTGTCCGGCGGCCAGCGGCAGCGGGTGGCGCTGGCCCGGGCGCTGCTCACCGATCCGGCCATCCTGGTGCTCGACGACGCCACCTCGGCGGTGGACTCCCGGGTGGAAGCAGAGATCCACGCCACCCTGCGCACGGTGATGCAGGGGCGCACCACACTCCTGATCGCGCACCGCCGGGCCACCCTCCAGCTCGCCGACCGGATCGCAGTCCTTGACAAAGGCCGCCTGGCCGACGTCGGCACCCACGACGAACTGACCGGCCGCTGCGCCCTCTACCGCATGCTCCTCGCAGGCCCAGGCGACAGCGCCGAAGGCCAGAACGCGCAGCACGATGGCGCGGAGGCCGCCGAGGACGGTGCGGGGTGCGGCGAGGACGCGGAAGGTCCAGGCACGCAAGACGATGGCGCGGCTCCGAACACGCAGCACGATGGCGCGGAAGCCGGAGAGGACGGTGCGGGGGGCGGCAAGAACGGGGAAGGTCCAGGCACGCAGCACGATGGCGCGGCTCCGGACGCGCAGCACGATGGCGCAGGACCGGTGCCGCCCCGTCCCGCTGGCGTAGACGTAACGGCGGGAACCGCCTACGGCAGGCGCCTCGGGCACTACGGATCCCAGCCGGGCACGGGCAACGGCCAGCCAGCGGGACGGGGTGGTCCGGGCCCGCTACCCCCGCCGGCGCCCTACAGCGGCCGGACGGCAGGCGTGAGCGGCCGGACGGCAGGCGTGAGCGGCCGGGCCGCGGGCGTGAGCGGTCGGGTCGCGGGCGCGGGCGGCCGGACGGCAGGCGCGGGCGGCGGGGTGGCGGCCGGGCTCGCGGGGCTGCCGCCGTCACCGGACCTGCAGGCGCGGGTGGACGCGCTGCCGCCGGCCACCGACACGCCGGACGTGGACCCGGCCCGGGCACGTGCCCCCGAGCCCCGCTTCACGCTGCGCCGGCTGCTCGCCCCGGTCGCGCTGGCCCTTGCCATCGGGCTGCTGCTGGACGGACTGGACGCGGTGGCGGGCCTGGCCATGCCGTGGCTGGTCCGCGGCGGGGTGGACAGCGGCGTGCTGGCCGGGGCCACCCGGACGGTGCTGACGTTCTCGGTGGTCGCGCTGGCGGTGGCGCTGGCCGACTGGGCGGTCAACGTCGCCTCCACGCTGGTGGTGGGCCGCAACGGGGAGCGGCTGCTCTACACCCTGCGGGTGAAGATCTTCGCCCACCTGCAGCGGCTCGGCCTCGACTTCTACGAGCGGGAGCTGTCGGGCCGGATCATGACCCGGATGACTACCGACGTCGAGGCGCTGTCCTCGTTCCTGCAGACGGGCCTGGTCACCATGGTCAACTCGGCCCTGTCGTTCGCCGGGGTCATGATCGCGCTGCTGTTCATCGACCTGCGGCTGGGCCTGACCGTGCTTGCCATCCTGCCGGTAGCGGCGGTGGCCACGGTGGTGTTCAGCATCAAGTCTGCCCGCGCCTACACCGACGCCCGCGAGAAGGTCAGCGCGGTCAACGCCGACCTGCAGGAGAACGTGGCCGGGCTGCGGGTCTCCCAGGCGTACCGGCGCGAGCAGCGTAACGCTAGCCGGTTCGCCGATCGCAGTGACGCCTACCGGCGGTCGCGCACCCGTGCCCAGCGCTACATCGCGCTGTACTTCCCGTTCGTCCAGGCGCTGTCCACGATCGCCGGTGCCCTGGTGCTCGTGGTCGCGACCGGCCAGGTGCACAGCGGAGCGCTGACCGCGGGCGCGCTGATCGCCTACCTGCTCTACATCGACCTGTTCTTCGCGCCGGTGCAGCAGATGTCCCAGGTATTCGACGGCTACCAGCAGGCGGTGGTCGGCTTGCGCC
>JAIRTY010000596.1 GCA_031254715.1 Nocardiopsaceae bacterium
CTGCGTACACACGGCGCATCAAGGCAAGCCGTTTCACCGCAGAGATGGTCTACGACTACCTGCGCGCGCTCGGCGTTCCCTTCGACGCAGATCCTGACTGGACCGGCGCCATCACCGTGAAGTGGGCACCATGAGTCGAGGTGGACTGTCGGCGGCGGTGTGTGCCTGACCGCGCAGATCGGGTGTGCTCGTCGCCGTGGTCTGTTCGCCGTGGCAGGTCGTCGCGCTCGGCTCGCATTTCTGGGTACGCTGCTGGTTGACGCGCCAGCGGTTCTCATGGAGGCCGACCCAGCGCACAATCGAACGCAGGCGGTCTTCAGCAGCTGGCGCGTAGACGAGCTATTGGGTAAGCGGCTCCGTGAGGTGATGTTCGCCCCTTCTAGGTCCGGCACCTGCAGGGATCTTGAGGCGGAGATCCTTATACGCGGCGTCTTGGCAGCAACAGACGAGCGCCCTTGGCCACGGCGCGCCATAGGCGACCACACCCGGCGGCCGCCGTGGCCCGGGGGTGGCGCAGCTGGGCGCTGGCCCGCATGGCCAGTCCGGCCGTCGTTGCCAGCGCCGCCCGCAGTCTGCGGATCCTGTGCCCGGCGACTGCCAGTGCCACGGCAGCGGCCAGCGCAGCCAGGCCAGCCGCCTGCGTAACTGCCATCCGGCTGTCGAGCAGCCCGGACTCCACATTCCGGGCCACGGCGGTCGTTCCCGGCCCGGTTCTCCGGCCGCCGCGCTGTGGCGTCACGACCGGGAACAGCAGGCCCGTGCCACTGCCTGGCTCGGCACCAGACACCCCGGCAGGCAGGAACGGCCGGGTCAGGCCGGGCACTCCTACTGGGCTGAAACTGACGGCAGCCGGAGAGGCCGCCGAGGAGCGGCTGGTGACCGGGAATCTCGCACGGGCGCGTACGGTCAGGCCGGAACTGGCGGCGGTGACCTTCAGCTTCACCCGCGTGCCCACGCTGGCTCCGGCGGGGACCGTGACGGCCGCGCGCGCCCATTTCGTCGCGCCCGCGGCAATCCTGGGCCAGCGGCAGGTCCGTCGGCCCGGGCCCGGCCGGCAGCGGATGAAGTGCACCCCCGTACCGGCCGGGCCGGCGCGCAGGGTGAGGGTTACCCGGCGCATCGTGGTGGCGGGGCTCACCGAGATCGTGAACCAGGCGCGGCCGCCGGGGGAGACTCCGGAGCTCCCGGACCGGAACCTGACCGTCTCGCAGAGCCGGGCCCGGGTGCCCGCAGTGGCTACGGCGCCCGCCTCGCCCGCCGGGGTCAGCGGTGCCACGGCGGCCGTGAGTACCGTCGTGCCTGGTCCAGGACCTCCGGCTGCGGCTGCGGTGGCCGAGCCGGTGGGGGACGGCGTCGTCTCGCTCGGGGTGGGTGCCGGGGTGGCCGGTGTCGGGGTCGGGGACGACGGCGGAGACGCGGACGGGGTGGTCGTCGGGGAGGGCGAGCCTGGCGGTGAAGGCGAGGGTGACCTGCCTGGCGCAGAGCTGGCACGCGCGCACCGATGCGT
This sequence comes from Nocardiopsaceae bacterium, assembly GCA_031254715.1. GTDB lineage: Bacteria > Actinomycetota > Actinomycetes > Streptosporangiales > Streptosporangiaceae > JAIRTY01. The sequence continues at coordinate 1,508 of JAIRTY010000596.1, forward strand.
GGCCGGGTGCCTGGTGCCCGTCGCCTGCGTCAGCGTCAGCGCGTCAGTCCGCCACGGCGCACCCGCCCGCCATAGCGCACCGGACGGCCCGGCGGTGCTGGCCGCGGCCGCCGTCACCGTCAACGCGGCCAGCACCGCCAGGGTCATAGCTGCGCCGACTGTGGCGATCACGGCGAGCGCTGGCCGCGGCAGCCTACGGCTGGTGCAGTCCGGCTTGCCGATCACCCGTTCACCCCGTGGCCTGCGCAGAGGGAGTGGCTGACGACGGATCGCTACTCGTCGTAGCCGTGGCGGTGTCCGTGGGGGACGGGGACGGCGAGGTGTCGCTCGGCGACGGGGCGGGGGATGGTGGCGGGCTCGGATCCGGCGAGCTGGCTGATGGTGACGGGGCGGGGGAGGAAGTCACCGGCGTCGGGCTGGACGAGGACCCGGACGGCGATGGCGACCGGGACCCTCCGGACGATGACCCGCCCGAGGATGACCCGCCCGACGAACCGGACGGCGCTCGCGAGCGGCGCGACTGCTGGCCGGACTGCGACCCGGACGTACCCGCCGGTCCGCGCGACGACCCCCGGGAGCCGCCGCCAGCCTGCCTGTTGGTGACGGGATAGAGAACGGATCTCGGCAGCGCGGTCACTCCCCGGGAGTACGCATGTGCCCAGGACAGGACCAGCCGGACGTAGCTGTTGGAGTGGTTGTAGCTGAAGATCGCCGCTACCAGCTGTCCTGGGACCGACAGGTTCCGGCCCCCGGCGCACAGGTAACGGCCGGTCGCCAGGGCGGCGTCGTAGACGTTGTTCGGGTTCCCGCCGCCGCCCCAGATCTGCCAGGTTGAGGGCAGGAACTGCATGGGGCCGACGGCCCGGGCCCAGACAGGGCCGCTCGATCCCCGGCCGCCAGCCGGGATGGCGGCGGTGCCGTGAGCGCCGTTCAGGACCGGGCCGAGAATCGGCACCAGGGTGGTCCCGTGCCGGTCGACCAGCCCGTCGTCCGCTTGGCCGGATTCCACCTGCCCGATCGCGGCCAGCATCCACCAGCGCAGGTGGCAGCCCGGCTGCTCGCGGGCCAGGACTTGCTGGGCGTGCAGGTAGGCGCGGAGCACGATGGCCGGGATGCCGAGCCCTCCGACCGGCAGCCCGGGCAGCCCGGTCGGCTGGCCCGGTGCCGCGTTCGCCTGCTGGCCGGGCACTCCCCGCCCCGGGTGGCGCGCGTCACGCACTAGGCCCGGCGACGGCTGCTGGTCTACCGGGAGGGTCCCGGTAGCGCCCGCAACGGGCGGGAGCTCCAGCAGTTGCCACGCCGTCGCCAGCAGGCTCGCCTGGGGATTGGGGGCCGGCCGGGCGGCCGGATACCAGGGGGCAGCACCGGTCAGGCCCAGCGGGGAGGCCAGCACCGCGCCTGCCGC
>JAIRTY010000765.1 GCA_031254715.1 Nocardiopsaceae bacterium
CGGGCCGCTGGCCGGCGCGGTCAGGTCTGCCAGCGGCCGGGGGCCGGCCGGTGAGCGCGTCGTCACGTCATCCTCCCGCCCCGGCAGGACTCTCTGGCCGCGCGGAGGCCGGCCGCTCCGGCTCCCCGGGCGGCCATTCGGCCGGCTCGGCGGCCCGCGCCGCCACGGCCCGGCTGACGACCAGGTCGGTCATTTCCTCGCAGGCACCGGTCTGGCCCCCCGCCGTCAGTTCCGCCGCCTCGGCCGGGGTGAACAGCCCGGCTTCCGCGAGCGCCTGGGCGGCCGGGATGCCAGCGGACCTGCCCGCGCTCAGCGCCGCCTGCAGGCTGGCCCGCGCCCGGTGCCCGCCCATCCGCTCAGCCAGCCGGGACAGGGCCAGCTCGCTGGCCGGGTAGCCGCCGAAGCGCTCCAGGTTGCGCCGCATCGCGGCCGGGTCCACGGTCAGCCCCGCCAGCACCCCGGCGGCGGTGTCAAGCGCGGTCGTGGTGAGCAGGCACACCTCCGGCAGGGCCGCCCATTCGGCCTTCCACCCCCGGCCGTCCCGCTCGTGCTGCTGGGCCATTCCTTCCAGCAGCACCGCGGCGTTCGCCCGGGCCAGCCTGGCCAGCGTGTCGAGGTGCTCGCTGGCTTCCGGGTTGCGCTTGTGCGGCATGGTGATGCTGCCAACGGCGCCGGGCGCTGCGGGCTCGGCCAGCTCACCGATCTCCGGGCGCTGCAGTTCGTAGACCTCGCCCCCGATCCGGGCGAGCGTCCCGCAGATCATCGCCAGCAGCCAGCCGAACTCGGCGACCCGGTCCCGGGACGACAGCCATGACATTCCCGGATCCGCCAGGCCCAGCTCCGCGCAGAACCGGGCCCGCACATCCGGGCCGCGGCTGCCGTACCCCGCCAGGCTGCCCACGCCCCCGCCGAGCTGGCCCACCAGCCAGCGGTGGGCGCCCTGGCGGAGCCGGTCCAGATGACGGCGGATCTCCTCGGCCCAGGAGGCCGCTTTCCACCCGAACGTCACCGGGCTGCCTGGCTGGCCGTGCGTCCGCCCCGGCATCACGGCGGACCGGTGCCCGGCCGCCAGGACCAGCAGCAGTTCCTCGATCCGGCGCAGGTCGCGCCAGGCGATGGCACCGATCCGGCGCAGCGCCAGCATCGTCGCGGTGTCGGTGATGTCCTGGACCGTGGCGCCGGCGTAGACGTACTCCCTGGCCTGCTCCGGCAGCGCCGCCTGCAGCGCCCGGATCAGGCCCAGCATGGAATGCGATGACGCCCGTGTCTGCTCCGCGGCATAGCCGAGGTCCAGGCTGCCGGGCCGGGCGTGCTCGGTGATCAGCGCCGCCGCCTCGGCCGGGATGACGCCGGCGGCCGCCTGCGCCCGGGCCAGCGCCCCGATCACCGTCAGCCAGCTCGCCAGCCGCCCCTCTTCGCCGAGCACCGCCCGGGCCTCGGCGGTGCCCCACAGCTGGCCGTACAGCACGGAGTCGGTGATCCGGGTGGTCATGGGCCGGCCTGGCCGCCAGCGGCGGCCCGCGGCGCGGCCGGGATGGCTCGCGCGGCGCGTACCGCCAGTTCCAGCCCGTGCCGTAGCTGGCTCAGGGTCGCTCCCCAGGGAACCACGACCAGCCGCCCATCGGTGACCACCCGGTCCTCCAGCAGGCAGCATTTGGCCAGGACCGGCTCCTCGCCGGCCGCCAGCCCGCGGCCGGGTGCCGCTGCCAGGTTCCGCGGGCAGATGTCCACCACTGCCACGTCATCGCCGTAGAACCAGTCGTGGATCGCCCGCGACCGGGCGCAGCCCACCAGCGTCCACGGCGCCCTGGGCGGGATCTCGTCCAGGTAGGAAACACCGGCGGGCAGCTCCGCGCCGCCTGCCCGGCACGGGAACAGGTAGTGCCCGCCCGGCCGGGTGGCGGCGAGGGAGGACAGGTCGGCCAGGTCGGGGACCAGTTCCACCGGCGGCAGGTCCTCCGCGACGTCAAGCACCCGGGTGAGCTGGTCCACCAGCTTGGCCGGTGCCGGCGGCACGACCTCCACCACCCGGAGCCGGACCGGGGCCGGACCGAGGATGAAGCTGATGTGCCCGTACCGCCCGCTCACGACCACGCAGCGCGCTCCCGGTGCGCCGGCGGCCGCGGCCCTGGCCAGCTGGGTGGGCACCGCGGTGTCGGTGTCCGGCGCCGTCACGAACGCGGTCTCGCCCGGTCCCGCGAGCAGGTCCAGGCTGGTGATCGGCGAGAACAGCGGCTGCTCGGACACCTTGCCGACCTCGGCCAGCGCGGTCTGGCCGCCGCTGCGCACGATCAGGTACCTGGTGCGGCGGTAGGCCGGCCGGCCCACCAGGTGGGCGCGGAGAGCGGGCTCGTCGAGCGGGCCGGGCACGTCGGCCACGCTGACGCTCCGGTACTGGGCGGGAACCAGGTTCATGCCATCCCCGGTCAGGACCCGGCGGCGGGCACCGGGCTGGCCGGCTGCGGCTGGCAGGTGTCGGCGCGCAGTCCCAGCCGCATCGTCTCCAGCGCCAGCGCTCCGGCCGGGTCCACGTTGGCGAGGTTGACATCGGGCCCGAACCGCCGCACGAACCATGCCTGCTGCGCGTCCCGGGGAGCCTCGAACACCACCGAGCCAGGGCCGGCCGCCGCGGCGATCGCCGCCACGATGTCCTCCCGCACCCCGCCGGCGGCGTCGAAGATGCCGACCGTCCCGCTCGCCCGTCCCTCGGCAATCACCCAGGTAGCCCCCGCGTCCAGGTCATCGGCGACCGAGCTGGCCCACTGGCGGGGAGCCAGCCGGACGGCGGGATCCTTCAGGCCCACCTCGGCCAGCACGATGAAGCGCCGCGCCGCCTGCGCGATGAGGGCGCGCTTGGCCGCCGGGTCCATGGTCACGGTGCCTGCCGACACCTCCACGCAGGGAAAGCCGCAGGCCTGTGCCCAGTCGAGGAAAGCAGCGACCCGTCCCTGCGCCCAGGCGATCTCCAGCAGGGTCCCGCCGGGCGAGGCGAGCACGCCGTGCCGGCCCAGCAGCTCAAGCTTGGCCTCCAGGCACGGATCGAGGTAGGCGATGCCCCAGCCCAGCTTCCATACATCCACCACGGTGCCGCAGCTCGCCAGCAGGTCGGCAGACTGGGAGAGGG